>DATNQB010000077.1 GCA_036702875.1 Oculatellaceae cyanobacterium
AGCAACGAAGAATTTCATGTTTTGCCGAATGTAAGGCTTTAAAAGTTGGTTAGCACCTTGAGGAATTTTGTAGTTATTGCGGTTAAGCCATGTTTCTAAACCGTTAGATTCCTTAGCACTGAGAACTAAGATGTCATATTCTCCGACGGAGAATTTTGATTCTATAGTGACACCCAAAGCACTATCACTTGCAGCCTGATTTCTTGTTGCTCCTTCAAGTCGTGCTGCTGGCGCACTAGGTAGAGATTGATAAAATCTTTGGTTACAGGGGTCAGAGTCGAAATATTCTACCAGTCGTGGGGCGCTAAAGGCATCTAGGCGTTCGATTATTTTCGGGTCGCCAACCTGAACTTGTTCTTTTTGTAGTACTACGGGTACTGGGACAACCAGGGCAAAATCTTTGGCATTTCCTTGATAGTCGTTTGCCATTGTTAAGATAGTGCGATCACCCTCATGGGCAATAATCACTTGTGAAGCTTTGTTGTAAAGCTTTGTATCAGCTTTCGATACATAGAATCCACAAAAAGCCCAAGCACTAGGGGTAAAACAAATCACAGCTATTAAAGCTATTAACAGCGTTTTCAATATTTTTAATATCTTCATACCAGCCTCATCTAAATTCTTCAAATTATGATTGGGCAATTTCAACGGTTACAGCATCTTTTAAATCATCTTCAACTAATTTTGTAGGCAAAATTGTCAACTTTTCTAGCCATTTAAACTGAGGCGCTGACCAGATCAAATCAAAAACTATACTCAAGGGCGATAAAGCAAATAAAGCCCAGAATACTGCTGTAGAAACAAAATATTGATTCCGCAGGATAAAAGTTAATCCAGCAATACAGACAGCCCATAATATTCTACTAATACGAGCATTGGGAATGGAGCGCGGATCTGTAATCATAAATAAAGCAAACAGCAACAATGAGCCACTCATTAACCGATGTAAATAAACATCAAAAGTCCAACCCAGCCAAAAATTTCTAATTGCTTCCAATAAAGCGTAGCTACCTAAAAAAGCCGCCGTTGTATCCCATCTACCAACTCGTTTTAATACTATTCCGCCAGTACCAGCAAATAAAAGTGCATACCACCACTCATCTCCCCATTGTCCAGGGGAAACCCAGGCATCTTTAGTAAGCATCAATACACAGATAATGCCAAAATTAGCAGGATTAAAGAAATGTTTTTGATTAAATTTAAATATAAATTTACTTAAAATTGCTAATGCCCCTGCTAGTACCATTGTGGGATAATTATCTGCTCTGAGAAGCAAGCTAAGACCTAAAGATGTGATGGTAGCACTTTTAAGAGAAAGTAATTTTTCATTGGTTGTTAAACTTGGTTTGATTTCTGGCGAATCGTTAGGATTTTCAAATATAAAACCTCTAATTTTTTGGTTAATTTCTGGCAAAATAGAGATAGCTAACCATTGAGTAATTAGACAAGTTGCTATCACCGTTATAATTAACTCAGGTCTTAGTGTCCAGTCTCTAGTACTGATACCTAAAACTAGGAAAGTAGAGAGAAATAAAATTTGATAATCACGAGCATCTTGTAGCAGCATGACTAATTGATTAAAGGATGACGGTAGACTTAATCTAGATACAGCAAAGCTATCAGCAGTAGTTTCGTAACGAATTTGTTACGAAACTACTGTGAGCGTTATAGATTTAAGATGCACAAACTAAGTCAATTGTTGCTAGTATGCGTTAATTTTTGATGCCGGATTTCACCGTTACATTTTAAGTAACAAAATCAGCTATAGCAGTTAGGACAAATTACTCCTCCCTGCTATCTCCCACTCAGCCCAAATAACAAACGCGCGAAGCACAACAGCTTATAGCCAGCTTTCGATTGGCGCAGTTGAGTTAACCAAATTCATGCCAGCCTCGGCAAACCTAGCGAAGGCATCATCAGCTTGTTCTGTGTAATCTACCACTCCAGGTACTACAACTGGCGATGTGCAATCTTCCAGAAGGTATATTTTTTGAGCTAAGTTAGAATGTTTGGCTGTTATTTCTGTTAATAAATCTTCAATTGTCCAAGCTACACAGTGACTCTTAGCTTGACCAGCAATGATTACTGCATCAAATTCCAGCAGATGTTGAATAAAGCTGGTATTTTTCTGCGCTATTGGTTGTCCATTAACATCTTGTAAAACTTCCGCACTCAATACTGAATAGTTTTCAGTTAAAGGATTATCACCTTTAATTTCAAATCTAGTTTGGCTACTTCTAGCAATGCTATGAAAGAATAATGCCTCTTCGACTGCTGAAACTAAGGCATGACCAATGCCTCCCAGCATGGAATGATAAGGCCAAACTGTTAAGGGATACTTACCTGCATTACTGAGTTGCTGCACATAATGAAAAGCGTGTGCTTGTAATGTAGAGTAATCGCCACCACTAATATCAGCAACAGCAGGATTTACTTTCCATAAACCTTGTTTAATATCGGCGGGTGTAATGTTGGTAGCGGCGGGTGTGGGGTGTTCGCCTGCATCGTTTATCCAGAAGATGGGATGGAAGATTTGCATAGCAGTGTGAGTATCCATTGTAGGTGCGATCGCGCTTATCACTCCCAAATTTCGATAAATAAATTCACACAACCGCACATTATCATCTACAGCACCCGTACCGCTTCTACCACCAACAAATAGTTCAAATTCAGGCAAGCAAAACGTATTTTGCACATCAATTAATAACAGGCAAATGCGAGTTTTATCCTGTGATGCAGGTGGAATCTCGTACTTTTTCGCCCAATCTTTCGCATCAACAGCCCTTTCTTGATAGGGTACTCGCCACAATTGCCCAACTTTAGTAGCATCAAAGTGTGAAGGAATGGGTAGTTGAGTTATTGTTTGTAAAATCATAATATTGCCTCGTCATTGATAATTGATAATTGTTAATTGAACAGAGTTGCTTACAAATTTAGCCCAACTACTGTTAAATCAGGTGAATGCTCAACTAGGAATTGATAATATATTTCCTGTTTAGATTGAGGCGGCAGCATTAGTGACCATTCGAGTATTCCCATCTTATCCGCTTCAATTTGGGGATTGCAGCGCGTTAGGCGTACTTTAATTTGCTCGTTACGGCTGAGTGGTACTTGTTCAGATAGTTTAATCGTAACTTGCTCGTCACGTAAATTAGTAATCACTAGGCGATAGGCATAAGTAGTCCGACGGTGACTACCTATCAACTTTTTATCTACCTGACGCTCAACTAAATCGCGCTCTATTTTTAAACTTTCATCAATACCTAAGTTGAGTTTAAACTCTTGACCGGGTGCAATATTTTCCAATTGGGTAGTACCGACAAAAGTATTGTTCCGAAAGATATTTGCTTTACCAGGTAATAAAGTTGCACCTGTTTGAGGATTAGTCACAGTTGCTTGCAGATAAGCAAAGCTAACTAGCCGAGGAATGGCAATATACTCTTTGCGACACGGATAATCGTCGCTGAAAATCGTCACTTTATGAGGTGTGCCATCAGAGGGGATATTGCTGCTTTGTTTGAGTTGGAAAGTAACGACACCCCCTTGCGTTGATACTTCTGCTGCCACAGTTTCGACTGCAAACATAGCATCAGTCTCTTCGTAGTCTTCAGGAAGATTAGCAGACCTTAGCATCCTTTGCCTCGGCATATTCATTGGAGCGCTAGGTAATGCCATCGGAGGAGGTGGGTAATCTACTCTTGGTCTGAGAACATCGATATACCAAGGATTTAACTTGGGTGGTAATGTTCCTAGTTCTGGTTTAGCTGTGGAAAGAGTAAGAAACGCATCTATCCAATCTTCACCAGTACGTTGCTGTACTTCTGCTAAATAGTTGATATTTACTCGTTCACCGTTGTCACTAATTTGTAAATCGTAAAGTGGTATCCAGCTAGCTTGCTTAACAACATAGGATACCTCAATTTCAAAATTGCAAGCAGCAGTAGGGGCGATTGTGACAATCAGGTTTAAACTTTCTTGAACGCGAGGTATTTGCAATTGTTGCAACTGTTGGCGGAGTATCTGTAGCTGCTGGTTAATGTCATTACGCTGCTGTTCATTTTGGGTAATGACAGTAGAATAATCGTTATAGTGCTGCCCTAAAAAGTTGAGCAAATCTCTAGCTTCATTAATTCCTGCTTGTTGACTGGCTAAACTTTTTGAGAAACGCTCAACAGATTTTTCACTCAAGGAGTGGATAAAATTCCGTTGCAATTGCACAGATGCTAATATATTTTGAATACCTCGTTCTTGTGCTTCTAATTCTCGAATTTGTTGAGTTAACTCAGTAAGTTGTTGATCAACAGATTCAACCTGAGATACAAGTTTTGTGCTAATTTCTAATACCCGTACTGCTTGGGTTCCCGCACCGCTAACCCTTAGAGATTCGGGATTGAGAATTGCTGGTAACCCTAAAATTATAAGTTCTTTTTCTTGACCATCCAGCGCTACAACACCACGTCGTCTGATTCTTGCTTGCTCTGTGTAGATTGTTACTGCACAGATTAGGGTATCTACTGTCTTACTGATATCGGAATTTAATGTTTCTGAGTTCACACAAGTCAACCTTCAGGATAGTGTTCTAAACACTATCCTGGCAGAAGAATGGAATTTATACCCTATATAGATGTGTTACAAAAATCAAAATGTTACTCGCTTCACCAAGCACGGAAGTAATAAATTGCGTTCACCTACAGATGGTGTATAGAATACAGTTTTGCGTAAGTCCTGTAGGTTTAATGATTTTTTACTTAAGCTTTACAGAATCGAGAAAAGCTTTAGCATCAGGAGCATCTACCTTGCCATCTTTGGCTGCAAATACAGCTTGATAAGCTTTGAGGTTTTTAGGGTTAATAAATATCCTCGCTTTAGCACTTAAACCATTCGGCAGAGTCATGAGAAATTCTCTGCCTGGATATTCACCTTGACTAATCTTTGTTTCGTTTTTGACAGTCGCTCCAACTGTCTTAGCCATACTATCTCGACCACCATCTAAAATTTTGTCAACATTCACATTAGTAAGTTTTGCTCCTTTAGGGGCAGGTAAATTAACATGACCAGTTAAATATAAACGCTGATTGGCATTATCAATATATCTAACTTCAGTTCCAGAAATTTCTCCTTGTTGGGCTTTAGAAGCTCTTTTTTGTTCATTAGGTTTATCTGGAAATTTAGCGCTATATTTTCCATCGGTTGAAGAATAATTATACCAATTTTTGCTGACAGCAGATGTATCAGAACTAGCGGCTGTTTTAGGAGATGCAGCAGGTGATGCTGGTACATTAGAGACAGAGGAAGATGTGGAAGTGGGCGATTGAGCAGGGGTGGGTGCATTAGCTTGCTTACTACTATTACAAGCAGTTACGGGAATAATTAAACCAAAAACAATGGCTAGTAAACGCAGTTTCATATTGCAATTATTGAAAACATTTATTGGCAACAAATCTGAAAAAGTAAATTCCGTTACACTGCACACGGTCAGAGATTGCGGTTTTTTGGCGTGATTGGCGATTAGTGATTAATCATTATTAATTGGTCATTGATAATTGTTCATTGTTAATTGTTAATTGCTCGGAAATTCCAGCTAAATCTAGTATTTCGGGAATCAAGTCTTCTCGCTTGACTGCCATCATGTGAATACCCTGGCAAAGTTGACGCGCTACCTGGACTTGTTCGGCGGCAATCTTAATACCTTCCTGTAAAGGATCTGATGCACTTGCTAAACGATCAATTGTGTGCTGTGGAATGTTAACTCCTGGTACGCAGCGATTAATAAATTCGGCATTTTTAGCAGATTTCAGTAAGAAAATACCAGCTAAAATCGGTTTGTCTGTACCAGCAGCGATTTGATCCATAAATTTTTCCAGTTTGTCAAAGTTAGAAATTAGCTGACTTTGGAAAAACTGTGCGCCTGCTTCTACTTTGCGTTCAAACCTGCGCTGTAGTCCAGACCAACTAGAAGATTCTGGATCGACTGCGGCACCAACAAACAAGTCTGTAGCGCCGTCAGTTAAGAGTTTATCGTTACAATCGAATCCGTGATTGAGTTTGCGAATCAGTTGCAGTAGGCGTACTGATTCTAGATCAAAAACACTTTTAGCGTCGGGATGATCGCCTGCTTTGACTGGATCACCAGTGAGGGCAAGGATGTTGCGAATACCAAGGGCGTGTGCGCCCATGAGGTCAGCTTGTAATCCGATGCGGTTGCGATCGCGGCAAGCTACTTGACAAATTGGTTCAATTCCGTGCTGTAACAAGATCACAGAAGCAGCTACAGGAGACATCCGCAATACTGCCCGACTACCATCAGTAATATTAACGGCGTGGACTCTGCCTTTGAGGGTTTGCGCCATCCGCACCATAAGTGCAGGATCGCCTCCCTTGGGGGGTGCTACCTCTGCGGTAACTATAAATTCACCAGCCTTGACGGCAGCACGAAAATTATTCATTCTGAAATTGGGACTGACTGTATAGATATATTGTGGACTTTTGATTAGTCTACAATCCTAAATTGGTTAAAACTGGAAAGTGAAGATTTTCACAATGGCACAGAGTAACCTAATGCTGCTTTTACTTTAGCAAGGGTGTCAGATGCGATCGCTTCCGCTTTTTCCCGTCCATCACGCAACACAGACTCCAGATAACCCTTGTCGTCCATGACTTCTTTATACTTATCCCGAATCGGCTTGAGGGCTGCAACTGCGGTATCTGCAAGCAAAGGTTTAAACTGCCCCCATCCCATATCCTGACACTCAGTTGCTACCTCTTCTTTACTCTTGCCAGAAAGTAGCATATATAGAGTTAACAAATTGTTGCACTCAGGTCTTTCTGGGTCGTCAAATGTTAAACCTTTAACTGGATCGGTTTTACAACGTTTAATCTTCTTCTGAATCTCCTCCGGTGAATCTAACAGATTAATTCTGCTCAAATCTGAAGGATCAGACTTAGACATTTTGCGCGTACCATCAGTGAGACTCATAACTCTTGCGCCTTCAGCCCGAATTAATGGTTCTGGTAGCTTCAAAACAGGCTTTTTACGGGCAAATTGATGGTTAAATCTGGCAGCAATATCGCGTGTTAGTTCTATGTGTTGCTTTTGATCTTCCCCTACAGGAACTTTATCCGCTTGGTAAAGCAAAATATCTGCCGCCATTAATACGGGATAATCTACTAAACCAGTACCAACATTTTCCCCATGCTTAATAGCCTTTTCCTTGAACTGGATCATATCTTGCAACCAGTTTAGAGGCGTGATGCAGTTAAGTAGCCAAGTAAGTTCACTATGGGCAGATATATGAGATTGGATAAATATGTTAGAGCATTGCAAATCAATGCCACAAGCTAAATAGAGTGCGGCAGTGTTGTAGGTATCAGATGCCAACGTCGCAGGGTTGTGCGGCACTGTAATTGCGTGTAAATCTACTACACAGAAATAATTTTCGTACTGGCTTTGAATTTCTACCCAGTTGCGTATTGCACCCAGATAATTACCCAGGTGAGGATTACCAGTAGGTTGTACCCCAGAAAAAACTCGCTGCTTACCCATTGTGTTCGGTTAAGTATTCGTGCTGAACTGCCCAGCAAATAATATCAACAAATTGTCGTGTATTAGTTCTGATTATTATGACGCAATCTCCCTCACAGAATTTTGTTGCCGAACTTAAAAAGTGCATCTCTCTAGCGCAAGATATGGCTACTCATGCTGAAGCCAAACAAGCCTTTGAGCAATTACGTGGCAATTTGGAAGCTGAAAGCCCCCTAGCTGCTGAACTGTTGGATGTACTTTGGCAAGATGCGATCGCCGGAAGACGTTCCGCAGCTTTTTGGCAGCAGATGTGCGATGTGGAAAAAGATTTGAGCGATCGCATGATTGAGAATTTGGCGCAGCTAAGGAAAAATTATCTGCGGTTGATGCAGGAACAGTAAAGCTTTTCTAGCAGTTAAGCTGTTCCACATTTAAATTGCATATTTAGTGATTGCAAAGGCGCATGATTAAAGCTGATTGCTGATAGCTGACGGTGCAGACCGCTATATATTGTAAAACTCAAATATTAGCTGCCATTTTTTGCTGCAACCAATCACGAAAACTAGGATGATAAAGGCTATATTTAACTTCTGCTGCTATTGATTCTAAATGCAAAAATTCTCGCCATTTTCCTAAAACTACTTTGATTTCATATTCATCTTCGTCTAATCTTTCCGCTATTGTTTCTATTGATATTGATTGCTCTTGTACTACAATATTTAGCACCTTTCCAGCTATTGTTTGCTGGTTAGTAGTTATTAAATTCATTTTATTTAAGTGATTTTGATAATAAATTTGTAACCCTTGTGGATAAATGTCTTGATTTATAGCTTTTAATATTTCGCTAGCGTACATAAAATTAGTTTCATGTTCGTTGATTTTCAACCATCCCATTTCTGAGGGGTGGAGGAGATGATAATTTTTAATATATTCCTGTACATCAGCACGATTCTGTTCTAGGTATGCTGATAAATCTAAATATTGAGATGGTGTTTCAATTAGTAAACCAGATTTATCTGGTAAGAAAGGACGGCGAGTTAGGAGAAAATAAACTTTTTCTGGTAGATAGCGAGGTAAATATAAAATATTTGAACCGCGAGGCTGATTGTTGATATCAATGCGATCGCACCCATCAATAGTAATAATTAAACGTTCTTCTGGATGCAAGCGATCGCTAATTTGTTGCAGTAACAAAGAGAAAAAGCCACCGCCTTCTGTAGTAGCATCAGATGTAATATTTTTACTACCTTGATTTTGAGCAATTTCTATTAATTGAGTGCAAACCGTACTCAAAAATTCCTCATACTCCCCCCGATCTTCGGGTGTGTTCTCACACTCCCCCGTTAAAAAGGGGGGTTGGGGGGGATCTTCACCAGCAATTTCGACATTGTAATAAATGACCCCAGGGTTTTGGCTAACATAATGGGCAAGAATGGCACTTTTACCAATCCCAGGTTCACCGATAATAGTAAAGTAGCCTCGGTCATATTGAGCGAGAAAGCTATTGATAGCAGTAAAGACAAATTCACGCCCGACGAAATTGTGATTTTTAGCGGTAATAATTTGCTCAAATTCTGGCGGGTATCTGGGGATATTTATTGTATTTTTGGCAATATTATTCATTTTTTAACCACCTTCCAACCGTAGGAAATGAACACGACCTGATTGTTCTCCTGCAACAATTGTTAATCCATCTGGGGAAACTGCACAGCACCAGATAGGGCTGTCATCAATAAAAGTAGAGATTTCCTTTCTTGTCTGTAAATCCCACACTTTCAGGGTATTATCACGAGAACCAGAAACGGCTCTTTTGCCATCGGGGGTAATTGCTACTGCTTGTACCGAGGCGTTATGACCAGTTAGGGTAGAGATTTCCTTTCCTGTCTGTAAATCCCACACTTTCAGAGTGTTGTCAGATGAACCAGAAACGGCGCTTTTGCCATCAGGGGTAATTGCTACTGCTCGTACCCAGGCGTTATGACCATTCAGGGTAGAGATTTCCTTTCCTGTCTGTAGATCCCACACTTTCAGGGTGAAGTCAGATGAACCAGAGACGGCGCTTTTGCCGTCGGGGGTAATTGCTACTGCTTCTACCGAGTCGTTATGACCTGTTAGGGTACGCAGCAAGTTTCCGTCGGGAGTGGTTAAGCTGGCTGTAATGGGTCGCAATCGAGGAATTTCACTTTTACTTGCTGCTGCATCTGCCAATATTTTTTGAATTTCTGGCTGTTCAAAACTCTGCAACCTTCCCCACAGTTGCCCTACTAATTGATTTTGGTCTTGATTCAAAACATGGGCTGATAACTGTAGCGCACGTTGAATTAATTTCAGAGTTTTGACTTGTTCGGGTTCTAGTTTCTCGGATTTTTCTAATTTCTCTAATATCTCAGGGTCATCAATCAAAGCATAATCCCTAATCAGAGCTTCTACTCCAAATTTAGGATATTTAATTTTCAAAATAATAAAATCAAAATTCGTGAGACATTGATAATATTCTGCTGAGTTACTCCTTTTTAATTGGATTTCAGGGAACTGCCCCAGATATAAATTTTGAAATTCTGCTGGTTTTGAGGCTAATTTAGTGGCAATCTTCCCCATTTATTTCATCTCTCTGAGCATATAATCAGCCATACTTTTATTAACTTCTATAAAGAGTTTGCGATCTTTATCTAATTTATCTTGGTCTTGTAGAAATTCTAGAAAACTGCGATGAAAAATACTGTAGTAAGTTTTTTGTTCCTCTTCATTTACTTTCCGAGTCACATACTCAACCCAATCATTTAAAACGGATTTCACCTCATATTCATCTTCATCAAGAATTTCTGAAATCATGGTTGAAGATATGGGTTCACCTCTTTCTACTAAGATATAAAGGATTTTTACTTTCTTTTCATTGGATTCATTATCCATCCCCATCCGATGCCAATGAGTTGTATAGTAATCCTGAAGACCTTGGGGTAATCCATTCAGAGTTAGATCGTTGTATTTACCTTCAGAGATTCCAGGTAATACATAACGTAAATACATGAAATTATTTTCACTCTTGATAGCTATCTCCTGAGTGAAATTATCGTCAGAAATATTGCGTTCATTAATCCAATCTATCAGTTTAGAATCATTCTTCAAAAACAAGTGAATATACTCTTTGACATCTTCCTGAATCAAAGCAGCATAATCACTTTTGGTTAAATCTAATTCATCTACAGGAGTCTCTGGAGAAACAGTTAAACGTTTTGTTTCTTGGTTGTAAGGTCTTCTTGTTAGTAAAAAATAAACTCCATCCGGCAAGTTTTGGGGTAAATCTAAAAGATTACTATTTCCTTCTTGTTCTACTTCATCTAGGGCATCAACAACAATAACAAGTTTTTTCCCTTCCAGTTCTTCACTTGCTTTTTGCAATACAGTTCTTAGATCCGCGTTGTCTGCATTTTGGAGAGAATATCGTTTAATCAACTGTTGCCTAATATTAGCTAAAAACTGTTCTGGTTTATTGCGTCCTTCTGCGAATACATTAAAATAACAAGGACATTTGATAGCTGAGATATATTTAGCTGCGATCGCGCTTTTTCCCATCCCTGCATCCCCAATCACAGTAAAATAACCTTTGGGTTGAGTTGAGAAAAATTTATTAATAGCTTGAAAAACAAAATCGCGACCGCAGAATAAACGAGTCTTCTCAAAAATTAAGGCTTTAAACTCTTTAGGATAAACATCTAAGTTCCAATCTGGATAAGGCTGATATTTTGACGCTTTCGTTTGTTTAGCAACTGCAATAAAAGCTTCGCCAAATTCTTCTATTTCAGGCAATACGTAAATTTTGACATTAACTATTTGCGTTTTTAGTTCGCTATTTTGATGAAGAAACTTTTTAGTATTTTCTACAAACTTCCAGGGAGCATTATTACTGTAAGCCTCCCAAAAGTAATCTTTAATTAATTTCTCTCTAAATAAATTTAAAATTGCTTCAGGTTTAAATACGCCATATTTTACGAGGGTGTACCCATAAACAGTATCAATATCATCAACAATTTGGGTAGAATTAAGTTTTAATTCTTGTAAAATTTTGATAACAGCTTCGTTTTTTTGAGCTTGTTTAACGATCAGTTGACTAGCTTGAGGAGCATATTTACTAATTACGGAAGTAATGGCGGCGAATTCTATCATGCCTCTCTACCAAAAATTGATTATTTGTTAACTAGCAGTATTACATGAAAGATAACATAGTACGTTTGCGATATCTGGTGGCTGAATAATGAAATTTATCGGAATTGATTTTGGCTGGGTATCTGGCGCTAGTGGATTATGCTGTTTGGAATGGCGAAATAATCAATTAGAAATTTTAAATTTAGACCGCCAACAATCAAATGTAGATATTCTTACTTGGCTTGAAACTTGGATATCACCTGATGAACCAGGAATAATTGCCGTGGATGCACCAACTTTGATTCCTAATGCTACAGGAATGCGCCTACCAGATAAACTCAGTCATAAATATTTTGGTAAATATCACGCTGGTTGCTATCCTGCAAGTTTAGCACGTTCTTATGCTCAAAAAACTGTTCAATTTGGTTTAGAATTAGAAGTACGTGGATTTGTTCACGCACCAATTATAGAACCTCAAAAATTGGAAAGGTATCAAATAGAAGTATATCCCCACGCAGCAATAGTAAATTTATTTAACTTAGATCGCATCTTGAAATATAAAAAAGGAAAACTGGCAGATCGTCGAATAGAATTGTGTAAATTATCCCAGTATATTATCGATATTTTACCCACTTATCAACCTAAACTAGATCTCTCTTTCTCCTCTATACCTTCTCTGCGTTTTGGTGGTTCGTTAATCTCAGAATTTCCGACCACAGGTGCAGCACTCAAAGCATTAGAAGATCAACTCGATGCTCTTATATGTGCGTATGTAGCTGCACATTGGTGGTATTGGGGCGTTGAGCGTAATTTGGTATTAGGCGATCGCACTACTGGATATATAGTTATTCCGAATAGAAATTAGCTCTTAAATCTTATGCTAAAAAGAATTAATTCGTAATAAACATCTGCGTTTATCTGCGGTTAAAACATTTTTATGAATTGTATATTGTAGAGACGCGAGATCTCGCGTCTCTACAGCTAAATTATGCCCAACTAATTAATCCTAATTCATGAGGACTGCTGAGATTTTCGTGTTTAGGCAACACACGCAGAGATAAACCTTGTAAACCAGAAGCAGAGTATAGAATATCAGCCGTATAAATACTATCTCCTTGTTGATCTTTTCCTTGGTGTTGCATTACCAGACTTGTACCATTAGTAATTTCACCATCTGCATTTACAGCGCCTTGATATAGCTCAATTTGGACATCATTTGGGGTGAGCCCTGCTAAGTTAATTAAAGCTTTAACAGAAACCTTTTGATTAACCTGAATTTGCTCGGTTGCAGAAACATCAACTGAGACGATTTTGATGTTGTACCAATGTTGAAAAATGCTTTCTTTCCAAGCAGCTAATTCCTTGGCTGGGGCATAATTGTTACCTGTCATTACGAAGTTGCGATCGCTTGCTGGAAAATAAGCCCGCGTTGCATATTCCCTTACCATCCGCGCCGTATTAAAGAACGGGCAATTTAACCGGATGGCATCTTTCATTTTGGCAATCCAACGGCGAGGAATTCCTTCACCATCGCGGTCATAAAACAAAGGCACTACTTCTTTTTCAATTAGCTCATATAGTGCATTTGCTTCTACTTCATCTTGATACTCAGGATCTTCGTAAGTTTCACCATGACCAATGGGCCAACCAGTGCGAACATAATCGGCTTCATCCCACCAACCATCTAGCACACTCAGATTAGGCAAACCATTCATCGCTGCCTTCATTCCACTCGTACCAGATGCTTCCCGTGGTCGTCTGGGTGTATTTAGCCAGACATCACAACCTGCAACCATCAACCGAGCTACATGGATATCGTAATCTGGGATAAATACTACGCTTGATGCGATGCCATTTTCCTTTGTCAAGCGGATGATTTCACGGATTAATTCTTTGCCTGGAATATCTTTAGGGTGAGCTTTTCCTGCAATTACAAACTGCACTTGTTTATGTTTGTTACTTGATAAAATCTGTTTAATCCGCTCAAGATTACGCAGAAATAAAGTAGCGCGTTTATAAGTAGCAAATCGACGAGCAAACCCAATTGTCAGAACACCTGGATCTAGAACTTCTTGAGCTTGGGAAATCTCCACTGGAGAAGCACCACGACCGCGCAAATGTTTGACTAAGCGATCGCGCACAAATACTACCAATTCTGAACGACTACGTTCGTGATTACGCCATAATTCTTCATCAGGAATTGACAGCACTCGTTCCCATAGAGGATCATTTGCTCCTTTTTGTGACCAGCTAGGGCCAAGATAGCGATCGTATAACTCCTGAGTTGATTTAGCTACACAACTGCGAGCATGAACCCCATTAGTAATCGCCGTTATTGGTACTTCTGCTATAGGTAAGCCTTTCCAAAGGCTGTGAAACATGATCCGTGATACTTCACCGTGTAACTGAGCAACACCATTAACAAAGCTGGAGGTTTTCAGCGCCAACGCCGCCATACTAAAAGGTGAAGATAAATCTCCCGTGTTCTCTCGTCCAAGACCGAGAAATTCCTCACGAGATAATCCGTAAGTATGGGCGTAGTGTCCCACGTAGTACATTGCTTTGTCTGGCGGGAATAAATCGAATCCAGCAGAAACAGGCGTATGCGTAGTGAAAGCTTGAGTCGATTGGGCTACCTGTTTAGCTTGGGCAAAAGTCAGTCCTTGTTCTTGCATCAACATTCGGATGCGTTCCAGAATTAGAAAGCCAGAATGACCTTCATTGAGGTGATACATCGTAGGTTTGTATCCCAAAGCCTTCAACATCCTGACTCCGCCAATTCCCAGCATCATTTCCTGGTGAATTCGCATATCCAAATCACCACCATAAAGTTCGTCGGTGATGTCGTGGTCGTAAGTGTTATTTGGCTCAATATTGGTATCCATCAGGTACAAAGGCACAACCCCTACCTGTACCCGCCACACACGGGCGTAAACTGTGCGACCTGGATACTCTACCGCAATCCTGAGTTCTGACCCATCAGAGTTACGCTCTAGGTGCAGAGGCATATTATAAAAATCATTGGTGGGGTAGCGTTCTTGCTGCCAACCATCAGCATTGAGATATTGGGCAAAGTAGCCTTCTTGGTAAAGTAAACCAACAGCAACCAAAGGTAATCCCAAATCACTAGCAGACTTGAGGTGATCGCCAGCAAGGACACCTAAACCACCAGAATATATAGGCAGACAATCAACTAAGCCATATTCAGCACAAAAGTAGGCGAAACATTCTTTTTGAGGATGTGTAGAGGGATCGCCATTAGCTGATTGCTGGTGGCTGAGGGCTGAACGCTGTTTGCGATACCAGGTGCGCTCTTTGAGGTACTCATCAAGTTGGCGCACTGCTCGCTCCATGTGTGCTAGGAATCCTTCATCTTCTGCCATTTCCTGTAGTCGGGATTGGCTGATATTCCCTAGCATTAATACGGGGTTGTGGCGGCTTGATTCCCACAAGTCGCGGTCTAAGCGCCGAAATAATTCTTTAATTTCAACATTCCAGTCCCAGTAAAGATTGTAGGCTAGTATCCGCAGAGGTTCTAGTTGTGCTGGTAGAGCCGGAGAAACGTTAAATGTACGAATCGGCTGCATTGAAAAAATCTCCAAGTCGAGTTGGCAATATTGTCGATTCTATTCTGCTGTTGTAGAAGTTAGGAGTGTTAAGTAGCAGGGCGCAGCCCAGAGTGAGAAGTGAGGGGTAAAAGATCAAATGGAAAAAATCAGCTAGATGAACGGTATGATAAGAAAGTTAAAGCTTCTCTTATGTAGAGAATTTAACTCTTCATCCCCTGGGAGAAATAAATTATGGTCACCCTCAAGATTACTGTCTATATCGTTGTCGCTTTCTTTTCGCTACTGTTTATTTTTGGCTTGTTGTCTAACGACCCTGCTCGTAACCCCAAGCGCCGAGATTTGGAGTAGAAAGCAACGAGTTTTTAAATCAAGCGTTGGTAGTGGCGGGGCGTGCCTCGCCTATTTATTATTTGTGCTGGCTATCGTTGTGTGTGGGAGCGGTTTGTTTGAAGATTTTGAGAAAAAATGCTCTATTCATTTATTCAGCCTGCAATGCCCGCCGTTGTTCAAGTAATCTCGTCCCAAAAAGTTACATCAACAACTGAGTCTTTAAATAAAGGGCAGTTAGCAAACAAAGGAGAGGAGGGAGGAGAGAGGGGAGAGAAAAGAGGAAAGCCCAAGGCTATTGTTGAAGCATTACTAGCAAATAAAGATCAGTCTCTTTTAACTGCGGCTCATAGCGCTAGCTTATTGGGTAAGCCGATGTCTGTAGGCTATGCCATCCAACCAGCAGCAGGTTCTCAAGGACAGGATTTGACGGACGGTGAGGATCAACAGTTAAGTGCAGCTAATAAAAGTTTGACGGCGATCAAAATTGTGGCAGCGCAGCGCAGTTGTAAGACTCGATTGGCTGAAAATCAAGGTTGTAGTACTAACGCTTTAGATCAGATTAGCCGTAAAGAATATCAAATTCAGGTTCCTATACTACAGTTACCATTACTACCTGAACAAACTACAGCAGAAGGAAGTTTAGGGGAACTTAAAGTTAAATCGCTACAATCTCAGCCCCCAATTTTACAAGCACAGGCACAACAGCCTGGTACTACCACGTCTACGCAAACTACTCCTATGGAGATTAGGGGAGTAGTTGAATTAAATGCGGATAGCCAGGAATACGATAGCCAGCGACAGGTGATTACGGCAAGTGGTAATGTCGTGATGCGTTTTCAGGAAGCTGTGCTGGATGCCGATCGCATTGAGGTAAATTTAAAAAATCGCTTGGCGATCGCACAAGGTAATGTTGCTTTAAGACGTGGACAGCAGTTGCTACGCGGTCAACGTTTTGAATATAATTTCGGTCAAGATACAGGCGTAATTTTTAATGCTAGTGGTGAGTTTTTTCAACCGACAGCCTCTTCAGATTTATCAGTCACATCACCTGCGAATGTGGGTGCAAATATATTACCTGCTAGACCTTTAAGCGATCGCATTACTGCTAATCAACCTCTACAACAACTTACCAATCCTGGCAGTATAGGTATTGGTGTTGGTAGTCAGAGAAATATCCCTAACCAACCTGATTTGCTACAAGGTGGTACTTTCAACCGCTTACGCTTTCAAGCTGAAAGAATAAATTTTGAAGGTAATACCTTGCAAGCTACCAAGGTGCGACTGACAAATGATCCTTTTTCTCCAGCAGAGTTGGAAATACGGGCAGATACAGCACAGTTTCAGCGTACTTCATCGCTATTGAGTGAAATTACCACTTCTAGACCCCGCTTGGTGCTAGATCAAAATTTGGAATTACCACTGTTTCGTAATAGGCTGACGCTCGATCGCAGACCCAGCGATCCTGGTTTAATTAACTTTGGATACGATCGAGACGAGCGTGGTGGTGTTTTTATTGATCGATCTTTTGAACTATTGAATACTCCCACAAGTAGATTTAGTATTACTCCGCAGTATTTTATTCAGAAAGCAGTTGAAGAGGGAAGTTTCATTGATCCAGCCAGTTTTGGTTTGAGGGCAAGGGCAGAAGCAAATCTTAGCCCTAGAACCAGATTAGAGGGTTCTGGAGAGATCACAAGTTTAAATTTTAATCAAATAGAGAATGAGTTACGGGCTAATCTGCGCTTGCAGCAGACAATCGGTAATACTTTACCGCATCAGCTTACTTTGCAATATGGCTATCGCGATCGCTTATTTAATGGTTCGTTAGGTTTTCAGCGTGTACAAAGTAGCCTGGGTGCAGTTGTTACTTCCCCGTTACTTAATTTAGGGCGTGATTTTAATGCCAGCTATCAGGCGGGTGTGCAGTTTATAAATGCTGAAACAGATAAACCCGACTTACTAAAACCCAATCGGGATAATGATCGAATTAACCTTAGTCGTTATCAAGCCAGTGCTTCTGTCAATCGTGGTTTTGTACTATTAACAGGTGTTGGCTTACCTGCGACGGCAAAAGAAGGTTTACGTTACACTCCACAACCTGTAGTTCCCTACCTCAAACTTAACACTGGTCTTACTGGTGTACTTACTGGTTATAGTAATGGTGATAATCAAAACTCGATTAGTGGCAATTTAGGTTTAGAAGGGCAGATTGGTAATTTTTCCCGACCTTTTCTAGACTATACAGGTTTTAATATTACTTATTCTCAACTTTTTCCTAGTGGAGAATCACCGTTTTTGTTTGACCGTTTAGTAGATACTAGAGTACTTTCTGCTGGCATTACGCAGCAAGTTTATGGCCCATTTCGGGCAGGTTTTCAAACTTCCCTAAATCTAGATAAAAATAAAGAAATTAGTACAGATTATTTTTTAGAATATAGCCGTCGCACCTATAATATTTTGTTGCGCTATAATCCTGTGGTCGAAATTGGTTCGATTAGTCTGCGAGTTAATAGCTTCAATTGGGTAGGTAATCCAGAGCCATTTTCCTCAGATGTTCGCCCTGTTATTCAAGGTGTGACGCGGTAATCAATTTTGGTCATTGATAATTGATAATTGTTAATTGATTATTGGTCATTTTGCCATTTTGAGCGTAACTCAAAACTGTGCAAAGTAATTCCCAGTGTTTGCAAAGCGCTGTCTATCTGCTTTGCTGCCATTTCACCAATGCCATTAATTTCGAGTAAACTATCCAAACTATAGCTTTGTAGGTCATTTACAGTAAAAATTCCAGCTTTATTTAATAACTCAAGGCATCGCTGGGAAATGTTGATAGTGACAAGTTCTACTTGGGAATTGTCTACATTAGGCTGATTTTCTTCAGTTACATTGACAGGATGCCCATTAATTTGAGCAACTATATCAGTAACTTGCCGGACTTTAAGCCAGTCGCCGCTATCAATGGCTTCTTTAGCTACTTCTTGGAGGAGTTTGATCATTCTTCCTCTCCCTACAACTTTAATTAGTTGCTCAAATTCGCTCATCGCATTTATACTGGATATTCAAATAAATGTCGGTTTACTTATTCTATAAATTATAAATTTATTAGAAGCGCGATCGCACAATCTTAACTAGCTCATGTGGCGATCGCCAACTCAAAAAAACAATTATATTATAAGTTTGTTATGAATGAGCATCAAGTCAATATATCTGAAGAAGTATATATTTTTCCTACTTCATTCGCCCAACAAAGATTATGGTTTATTGACCAGTTAGTACCTGGAAATTATTTTTATAATGTACCAACAGCACTAAGGCTAAAAGGTTCACTAAATTTATTAGCACTTGAGCAAACATTAAACAAAATTGTAAGTCGTCATGAAAGTTTACGCACCAGATTTAAGATAGTTGATGAGCAACCAGTACAAGTAATTTATCCTAGCTTAAATATAGCTCTAACGGTAGTAGACTTACAGGATTTGTCTCTTGATAAAAGGCAAGCAGAAGCAAAAAAAATAATTTTTGCAGAGTCAGAGCGTCCTTTTAATTTATCATCTGAGGCGTTGGTGCGATCGCTTCTTATTTGTATACAAGAAAATGAGCATATTTTAGTACTAAATTTACACCATATTGTCTGCGATGATTGGTCAATTGGTGTACTTAGTAAAGAATTAAGTTTAATATATACAGCTTTATGTAGAGATATTAAATGCGATATTTCTACAATTTTGCCAGAATTACCTCTCCAATACGCTGACTTTGCAGAATGGCAACGGGAATGGTTACAGGGTGAAGTGTTGCACAATCAATTGAGTTATTGGAGAAAACAGTTAGAAGGAATATCAACTTTAAATCTACCTAGTAATAAATTGCCACCAAGAAGACAAAGTTATCGAGGGGCAACTGAATTTATAGAAATACCCAAAAATCTAACTACAAAATTAGAAAGTATATCCCAGCAAGAAGGTGTAACTTTGTTTATGACTTTGCTGGCAGCATTTCAGGTATTACTTTATCGTTATTCTCATCAAGAAGATATTGCAGTTGGAGTACCTATTGCTAACCGCAATCGTAGCGAAATTGAAGGATTAATTGGTTTTTTTGTCAATAGTTTAGTGTTACGAACTGATTTGTCTGGTAATCCAAGTTTTCAGGAAGTTTTAGCTAGGGTACGCGAGGTAACTTTAGGTGCTTATGCTCATCAGGATTTGCCTTTTGAAAAGTTGGTAGAGGAATTGCAACCAGAACGGAATATTAGCCGTCATCCGCTATTTCAAGTTATGTTTAGTTTTCAAAATTCTCCAATGACAGGATTGGATTTGCTAGATTTAGAGACAAGTTTTATCAATATTGATATTAAAACAACACGCTTTGATTTAGAGTTTAATTTATGGGAATGTGGAGATGGTTATAGAAATTTGCTTGGGGGCGATCGCTGGAATTATGCTGAAGGGATTAGAGGCGTAGTCGTTTACAATAAGGATTTATTTGAACAAGCTACTATTGTTCGAATGTCAGAGCATTTTCAAATATTATTAGAAGGAATTGTTGCTAATCCATCAGCAGAAATTAGTGATTTACCTCTTTTGAGCAAAGCTGAATTAAATCAGGTTTTGGTGGAGTGGAATAATACTAAAAGAACCCCACCCCTTAGCCCCCTCCCCGTTCACGGAGAGAGGGGATCGGAGAATAATATTATTGATCGGCAAGTAAATCATCAACAAAATTGTTGTATTCATCAGTTATTTGAAAAGCAAGTTAGCCAAACTCCAGATGCTATAGCTGTATTATTTAATAATCAACAGCTAACCTATAGAGAATTAAATATTCGCAGTAATCAAGTAGCATATTATTTACAGAAGTTAGGTGTAAGTGCAGAAGTTATTGTTGGTATCTGTATGGAACCTTCTATAGAGATGATAGTAGGAATATTGGGAATTTTGAAGGCGGGGGGAGCATACTTACCTTTAGATCCGAGTTATCCGTGCGATCGCATTGATTTCATGTTACAAGATGCACAAGTATCAGTGTTATTAAAGCAGTCAGCTATCAGCAGTCAGCTATCAGCTATTAATACCCCTATTGTGGTTGATATAGATCAAGATTGGAAGGTAATTGAATTAGAAAGCAATGAAAATTTAACTAACAACGCTACAGGAGATAATTTAGCTTACGTTATTTATACTTCTGGTTCTACAGGAGCGCCCAAAGGTGTTGCTGTGCCTCACAAAGCTGCAACTCGCTTAGTTTGTAATACTAACTATATCAATATAGAACCTTATGATAAAATTGCTCAAGTTGCTAATATTTCTTTTGATGCTGCCACATTTGAAATCTGGGGAGCATTACTTAATGGCGCTCAACTGGTGTTAATCAATAGAAATATAGTTTTTTCACCAGAAGAGTTAGCCTTAGCACTTCAAGAAAAAGCAATTAGTATTTTATTTTTAACTACTGCATTATTTCAACAAATATCTAGAAATATTCCTACAGCTTTTAAAACTCTAAAATATCTATTATTTGGTGGTGAAGCAGTTGATGTGAGGTGGGTAGAAAAGATTCTAAAATATGGATCGCCACAGCACTTACTTCATGTTTATGGCCCTACAGAAAATACTACGTTTTCTTCTTATTATTTAGTAGAGGAATTGGATACTGAGGGAAAAGCGGTAATTCCTATTGGTCGTCCGATTAGTAATACGCAGATATATATATTAGATGAGTATTTACAACCTGTACCTATTGGGGTTGTTGGGGAATTATATATAGGTGGTGATGGGTTGGCGCGGGGGTATCTTAATCGCGCTGAGTTAACTGCTGAAAAGTTTATTTCTAATCCTTTTAATAAAAATTCTCCTCTCTCCTCCCTCCTCCCTCCTTTCCCTTTACGTTTATATAAAACGGGTGATTTGGGGCGTTATTTACCTGATGGAAATATTGAATTTATTGGGCGGATAGATAATCAAATTAAGATTCGTGGTTTTCGGATTGAGTTGGGTGAGATTGAATCTGTGTTATGTCAACATCCAGAAGTACGGGAAGCGGTGGTTGTTGCAATTGAAGATATACCTGGGGAAAAACGTTTAGTTGCTTATGTTGTCCTTAATGTAGAGATTTTGTATAAAACGTCTCTACATTATGCAAAATCTACCCCCCCTATCCCCCCCTTGTTAAGGGGGGGGAAATTAGGAGAGTTGCGCGAATTTATCAAACAAAAATTACCTGGGTATATGATCCCATCAGATTTTGTAGTGTTGGATGCTTTACCACTGACACCGAATGGCAAAGTAGACCGTAAGGCACTACCTCAGCCAGATTGCTATAATTTCAATCTGCATGAAGATTATATAGCACCGCGCACATCGGTTGAGGAGGTGTTAGTAGAAATTTGGGCTAAGGTTTTGGGAAAACAGCAGGTAGGTATCCATGATAATTTTTTTGAGTTGGGTGGTCATTCTTTGCTGGCGACCCAGCTTAGTTCTAGAATACGCGATCGCTTGCAAGTAGAGTTAGCCGTCCGTCAATTATTTGAAACCCCAACGGTTGCTAGTTTAGCTAAATATATTGAAACTATTTCTTGGGCGAAAGGATTAAATGAAACAATAAATATAAATCAGCGAGAAGATATTGAATTTTAAAGGTAAATTATCTCAATGCTTAGTTATACGTCAAATAAAGTTAATCCAGAATTAGTTAGTCGCTTGCAAGCGATGCCTAAAGTAGAAATTCATGTGCATCTGGAAGGTGCAACTGATGCCGAAACGGTATATCAAATGGCTAAAAAAAATCAAGTAAATTTACCCGCTTCATCACTGGAAGAATGGAAGTCTTTTTATAACTTTCGGGACTTTCCTCATTTTGCCGAAGTTTACGGAACTGCCTGTAAATGTATGCAAACTCCCGAAGATTATGCTTTCATAGCAGAGCAATTTTTAAAGAATCAAGCAGAGCAAAATATTTATTATAGTGAAGCTTATTTTAGTCCTTCATTACACTATAATAAATTACCTGATGAAGAAATAATGGATGCCTTAGCGGCTGGAGTAGCAGCAGGTAAAGCTAAATATGGCAGCAAAGTTAAGTTTATGGCTGATATTTCCCGCCAGATTTCCCATTTACAATGGCATACTTTAGAATTTGCCTTGCAGGGTAAAGAAAAGGGTCTTTTTATAGGTTTGGGTATCGGTGGTTTAGAAACTGGTTATCCACCAGAAAATTACATCCAAGTTTTTACAAAAGCTAGACAACAAGGGTTAAGAATTGTTGCCCATGCGGGTGAAACTGAAGGCGCGGATAGCATTTGGGGGGCAATAAGAAGTTTAAATACAGAACGTATTGGACATGGTGTACGTTGTTTAGAAGATCCCTTATTAGTTGAAGAACTGCGGATCAGTCAAATACCCTTAGAAGTTTCACCACAAAGTAACTATTGTATTGGTATTGTTAAGCGAGATCAACCGCATCCCATTCGCCAAATGTTTGATGCTGGACTTTACTGCACATTAAATTCTGATGATCCGCCAATGTTTAGTACAAACCTAAATAACGAATATATTACCCTCGCAGAGCAAGGTTTTTCTTGGGAAGAACTTTGGAAATTAAATATTAATACATTAGAAGCAACTTTCTTAAGTGAACAAGAAAAAGCTGCTTATCGCACTCAATGGCAAGGATTTTTAGAAAGTGTTTAATCTGATATACATCATCCCTTAAAACTTATACTCCTACAATTAACCATCATCTACTATCTGTGTTCATCTGTGTTCATCTGTGGTTAATAATTCCTAAAAATTAACCCACAGATTAAAAACTGGTGCTATACAAACTCTTCCCACCTGCGCGGGCTAAATCATAAGTGAGCAAATATGGAAAATAACAATAATTCAGGATTCAACTTAGTAGAATTTTTATCTAAACTGCGTAGCTTAGATATTCAGCTTATTGCTGATGGCAATAAATTACGCTGTAATGCACCAGAAGGCACTTTAACACCAGAATTACATCAAGAAATATCCCAACGCAAAGCAGAAATTATCTCATTTCTTAACACAGTTAATTCTACCGCTAATCAAAATATTCCATCTCTTGTACCCATCTCCCGAAATAATAAACTTCCTCTTTCCTTTGCACAACAAAGGTTGTGGTTTTTAGATCAATTAGTACCAAATAATCCTTTTTATAATGTTCCAGCAGCGTTACGATTAACAGGTGCGCTTAATTTAGTTGCATTAGAGCAAACTTTTAATGAAATAGTACGCCGCCATGAAGTTTTGCGAACAAATCTTATTGTAGTGGACGGGGAACCAGTACAGTCTATTGCGCCAAGTTTAACTATATCTATATCTATACCAGTTATAGATTTGCGGGACTTACCAAGCGCAACGCGAGGGACAGAAGCACAAAATGTAATCGCACAAGCAGCATTACAACCTTTCAATTTATCCACTGATTTCTTACTGCGCGTCACATTATTGCAACTTGATGATGCAGAACATATCTTGCTAATTAATATGCACCATATTATCTCCGATGGTTGGTCTATCGGGGTATTAATCAGAGAAATAGGCGCACTCTATACAGCTTACGTGCAACCAACTTATCCTCAGAACCCCCTCCCTGTTAACGGGAACCCCGCAGGGGGTGGGGTTCTCCCCAAACTCCCCATCCAATATGCAGACTTTGCTTATTGGCAGCGTGAGTGGTTGCAAGGAGAAATATTAGAAAATCAATTAGCTTACTGGCGACAACAATTAGATAATATTTCCCTACTCAACTTACCAACTGATCGACCCAGACCAGCAGTACAATCATACCAAGGTGCAAACCAACGTTTGCAACTATCAAAAAGTTTAAGTGAAGCACTAGAAAGATTAAGTCAGCAGGAAGGCATAAGTTTATTTATGACTTTGCTGGCAGCATTCAAAATATTACTTTATCGCTACACGCAACAAGAAGATATTACAATCGGTTCACCAATTGCTAATCGTAACCGTAGTGAAATTGAAGGATTAATTGGTTTTTTTGTCAATAGTTTAGTATTACGGACTGATTTATCAGGTAATCCTACTTTTAGAGAAGTATTACAGCAAGTGCGAGAAGTTGCATTAGCAGCTTATGCACATCAAGATTTACCTTTTGAAAAATTGGTAGAAGAACTACATCCCGAAAGGCATTTAAACCAAAATCCCTTGTTTCAAGTAGTATTCGCAGTCCAAAATGCCCCAGTAGAAGCGTTAGAGTTACAAGATTTAATCCTACGCCCTCAGCATATTGATATTAGAACAACACGCTTTGATTTAGAGTTTCACTTATGGGAACGTTCTTCGGGTAATGGTTTCTGGGTAAATAGTTCTGAAGGTATTAGCGGTTTAATAGTTTACAACATTGATTTATTTGATGAGGCAACTATTAGTCGGATGATTGGGCATTATCAAACCTTACTAAAAAATATTGTTACTAATTTAGATAAAAATATTGCAGAATTAGATATTTTAACTGAAGCAGAGCAAGAGAAATTATTATTTGAATGGAATAATACACATAAAGATTATTCCCATGAGTTGTGTGTACATGAGTTATTTGAAAAACAGGTTAAGCAAACTCCTAATGCTATAGCGTTAATTTATGAGCAACAAAAAATAACTTACCAAGAATTAAATATACGCAGTAACCAACTAGCCAATTATCTCAAAAAACTAGGGGTATCTTCAGAAGTATTAGTTGGGATATGTGTAGAACGTTCTATAGATATGGTAGTAGGAATTTTAGCCGTCCTTAAAGCGGGTGGTGCTTATCTTCCTTTAGATCCAAACTATCCGTCAGAACGTCTAAGCTTTATGCTGGATGATGCTCAAGTACCTATATTATTAACACAAAAACGTTGTATTGAACGATTAGATCAACTCAACTCGCAGGTTGTTTGTATTGATAAAGATTGGGAACTAATTAGTCAAGAGAACGAAAATAATCTTAATAATGATGTTAAAATAGATAATCTTGCTTATGTTATTTATACATCTGGTTCAACTGGAAAGCCGAAAGGTGTTGAAATTGAACACCGTAATTTATTAAACTTAATCTATTGGCATCAACAAGAATTTGAAGTTACCTCAAATGATCGAACAACACAAGTCGCTGGGGTAGCTTTTGATGCTTGTGTCTGGGAAATATTTCCTTATATTACTGCGGGTGCTAGTATCTATTTTCCCGATGATGAAATTAGGCGATCGCCTGAAAAACTCCAAGCATGGATAGTTGACAATAATATTACTATTAGTTTCCTCCCAACGCCTTTAGCAGAAAAAGTTTTGTTATTAGATTGGCAGCGAAATGTAGCTTTAAGATTATTGCTGACGGGTGGAGATAAGTTGAAGTCTTATAAAGGGCGATCGCATCCATTTAAAGTAGTAAATAATTATGGCCCAACTGAAAACACAGTCATCACAACTTCGGGTTATTTACCTGTAGATCAAACGAGTGATTTTTCTCCTACTATTGGTCGTCCAATTGCCAATACTCAACTTTATATATTAGACAGTTATTTACAACCTGTACCTATTGGTGTTGCAGGGGAATTATATATTGCTGGAAATGGATTAGCGCGAGGTTATTTTAATCGCCCTGATTTAACAACAGAAAAATTTATTTCTAATCCTTTTAGGAATAAGGAAACCCCACCCCCTAGCCCACTCCCTGCGGGCGGGGAGGGGGGAAAAGAGCTTTTTACATTACATAATTTTGATAGAATTTACAAAACTGGAGATTTAGTAAGATATCGTGCTGATGGTAATATCGAATTTTTAGGTCGGATTGATGAACAAGTAAAAATTCGGGGTTATCGGATTGAATTAGGCGAAATAGAAGTAGTATTAAGTCAACATCCAGGCGTATTGCAAACTGTAGTAAATACCAGTGAAGATGCAAATGGGGAAAAACGTTTAATTGCCTATGTTGTATTGGATGCTAACTACAGTAATTCTCCACAAGAAATTCAGCAGCAACAATTGCAAGATGAACAGGTAAAGCAATGGCAAATGCTTTATGAAGAAAATTATCAGCAATCTGCCAATAATGATGATGCCACATTTAATATTATTGGTTGGAATAGCAGTTATACAAATCAACCAATTCCCGCAGAGCAAATGCGTGAATGGGTAGATAATCAAGTAGGGCAAATTTTAGCGTTACAACCAAAGCGAGTATTAGAAATTGGATGCGGTACAGGTTTATTACTGTTTAAAATTGCACCTCATTGCACTGAATACTGGGCAACAGATTTTTCAGCACAATCAATTAATTACATTCAGCAGCAGTTAACAAACATAGAAATGCCGCAGGTAAAACTACTGCAAAAGTTAGCGACTGATGTTGAAGGAATACCCGTTAAATCTTTTGATACGGTAATTATTAACTCAGTTGTGCAATATTTCCCTAATATTGATTATCTCATTGAGGTGATTGAGAGAGCGATCGCACTCGTTGCCCCTGGTGGTGCTATATTTATCGGGGATGTGCGTAATCTCCAATTACTGCAAGCTTTCCACGCCTCTGTGCAACTGTATCAAGTTGAACCTAATGTTACCCGCGTACAGTTGCAACAACGGGTACAAATGCAAATATTCCAAGAAACAGAGTTAGTTATTGATCCTGCTTTATTTAGTGCATTACAGCAGAGATTTCCGCAAATTAGTAAAGTCCAAATTCAACTATTGCGGGGTCATCATCACAATGAATTAACTCAGTTTCGTTACAATGCAATTCTACATATTGGAAGTGAAATAGATCCCCCCAACAGAGGTTATCAAGGATTTAACAACCCCCCTTATCAAGGGGGGCAGGGGGGATCAAAACTGTTAAATTGGTCTGAAAATAATTTAACAGTAGCCAAAGTACATCAACTATTAGTTGAAACCAAACCAGAAATAACAGCTATTACCCATATCCCTAATGCACGGGTAATAGCCGCAGTTAAAACAGCCGAATGGTTATTTAGCACAGCAGAATTTAAAACTGTTAGCCAAATCCGTGAAGCTTTACAAAAACTTGATAATTTAGGAATTGATCCAGAAGAATTTTGGAGTTTGGGTGAACATCTAGGCTATAACGTTGATATTAGATGGTCAGATTCTAGCAACAATAAAACATATAATGTTATCTTTGCCAGACAAGGCGTAACAAATAACATAAATATTGCTTCACAACCTACTTATTCATCTTCATGGCGTGATTATGCCAATAATCCATTGCAAGCTAAAACAGCACGTCAGTTAATACCATATTTGCAAACTTATCTTACACAAAAGCTACCTGATTACATGATACCTTCAGCTTTTGTAGTGCTGGAATCTTTACCGCTTACACCTAATGGCAAAATTGACCGTCGCGCTTTACCTGCACCTGATTTAATTAAACCAGAAATAGCAAGTAATTATGTTGCGCCCCGCAATCAAATTGAGGAAATATTAGTAAAAATTTGGTGTGAGGTTTTAGGAGTTAAGCGAGTAGGTATAGAGGATAACTTCTTTGAATTAGGCGGACATTCTTTATTAGCAACTCAACTTGTTTCTAGGGTGCGAGATGTTTTTGGTGTGGAATTGCCTTTGCGTAGTATATTTGAAGCGCCTGCGATCGCACAACTCTCCAAACTAATTGCAACCTTGAAAGAAAACAAGCCTAAAACGCAAACGCCAGCATTAGTACCTATTTCCCGTGAAAGTCGGCGGATGAAGTTATCATTTTTGAATAAAGAAAATAAGTAAGATAAATGAATCAGGCAGAAATTTTTGATGTAATTGAGTTGCTAGTAGACTTACCTGAACATCATCTAAGTGCAGGAGTTCAGGGTGCGATCGTAGATTGTTACCCAGATAATAGTTATGAGGTAGAGTTTACTAATACTGATGGTGAAACTTTAGCTCTATTAAGCCTTAATAGCGATCAATTTATAGTGGTTTGGAAAGCTAAAACTAAAACCTGGCTATCAATATCAGATAAGATTCCAGCTATAATTAACAATTTACCTGAATAAAAAAAATTGACTCAAAAACTGGTCATGGTTGAAGCGTAATAATATTAAGGTGACATTGATAGAAACTAAAACTACCGAAACAACCATGCACGATAATATTTAATAATTTCATTCATCACAATTTTTGCAGTAATTTTTATCCATTATAATTGTTGTTGAGCAAGTTGTCACAAACAATAAAATAGGGCAGGTAATCTCTTACCCACCCCTACGAACTTTCTAACTACAGAATTTTATTCAAAAACTGGCTAAAATTCTAACAATTATTTACCACCACGTTTGTGAACCTTTCCTTGAGGATCAATATAAGATCCTTGTCCTGGTAACTCATCTTCCACAACAGAATCATCTGCTACTGACTTAGAAATGCTCGGTGAATTAATCCCAGTAGTTGGAGTTGGGTTGTAACCTGCTTTTCCACTGGTATTGGAGGGAACTCCTGCATCAAAACCTGTAAGATCAGTACCTAAAGAACTGCTATTTATAGGAGTAATTACATCAGGAGTTCTAGAAGCAAAGGGATTACTATCTATTTTTGGTGTGCTAGCTTTTTCGGAAGCATTTTTAGCAGCATTACCTACATTTTGTGCAGATGACTTGATGTTTTCAGCACTACTCTTAACAGAGTCCACAACTGAAGGTTTAACTTCTTCGGCGGTATTCTTAACTGAATCACTTACACCCCGTACAGATGACTTGATGTTTTCAGCACCACTCTTAACAGTGTCAACCACAGAAGGTTTAACTTCTTCGGCGGTATTTTTAACAGTATCGCTTACACCGCGTACAGATGATTTGATGTTTTCAGCGCCACTCTTAACGGTGTCAACCACAGAAGGTTTAACTTCTTCAGCAGTATTTTTAACAGTATCACTTACACCGCGTACAGATGACTTGATACTTTCAGCACTATCTTTGACTGTATTTACAACAGAAGGCTTAACTTCTTGAACAGCATTGCTAACTGATTGCGCGGCATCTTTTAAAGAAGGTCTAACATCTTCTACAGCATTGCCAAGTGATTGCGCGGCATTAACTACAGATGGTCTAGCTTCATCAATTGTAGTCTTAACTGATTGAGCGATATCATTAACTGCTGGACGAGCTTCATCAATTGTAGTCTTAACTGATTCGGCAATATCTTTAACTGCTGGTCGAGCGTCATCAACAGTAGTTTTAACTGATTCAGCAATTTGTTTTACAGAAGGTCTAACATCTTCAATTGTACCTTTAGCAGATTCGCCTACTTCTTCTACAGTGTGGGTAACAGCATCTACTACTTTGTCTACTGTTTCAGTTATGCTTTCAGCAGCTTCATTACCAGTGATTCCACCAGCTACAGCACCAGCTACAGCACCGATCGCTGCTCCTAGTTTACCACCAACAAAGTTACCGATCGCAGCTCCTGCTACGCCACCAGCAGCAGCACCAATTGCAGTACCTACTGGATGACTAGCTGCTTGTTCAGCAATTTCTTCAGCGTTTTGTTGAATTTCACCAGCAGGCTGCTTTTCAACGATTACATCAACTGGACGAGCTTCACTTTCAATGATAAAACTAGGTGAAGTTTCTTTAGTGTTATCTAATGGTGATTTGTTCTCATTCATAAAAATTGTTTCCTTTTTAGATTTATTGGTTAGCTTTTGCAAGCTTTTATCTTGGTTTTCAAAACGGCTTATGTTATTGACTTCAGACGCTAAATATTTAAAAACACCCTAAATATAAGGTTGTGCCTCTCTTCATAAGGAAGATTACAAGGAAGCATCAATAATTTATCGCCATCCGAAGTCAATTTTCCCTGACACTATCGCCTTTATGTGCAATCCCTTTTTCAGGGATATACAGAGTGCGGCAGTAAAACTTTATTGTTGTTTGCTGCACGTATTCAACTTAGCAAACACACCCTTGAACTTACACCTTCGTTAGAAGGAGATGAATAAACAATTAATCAGTCTGTAGTTATACGTCTGCTTTCAGATATAAATTATGTCTAAAACAAACAATCTTGTTACCAAAAAATGCTAATGTTAGCTAACTAATTGGTTTTGTGTTAGCCCAAACTTAAAATAAATAGATTGAACTGCTATTCAATCATTTAAGGCGATCGCTTTTCCTATGACACTGGATACTGAAGATAATTCCTTTACCGTTGTTGAAGAAAAACAGAATCTTTCTGAAGAAGTAGATGTCTTTTTGTTTCCTACATCCTTTGCCCAACAAAGATTGTGGTTTCTCAATCAATTAGCACCAGATAACCCTTTCTACAACGTATCTACAGCACTTCGCCTCAAAGGTTCGCTCAATTTAACCGCGCTACAGCAAGCATTTAACGAAATTGTGCGTCGCCACGAAACCTTACGCACTAATTTTGTGATGGTAGAAGGCGAACCCATGCAAGCTATAGCATCTTGCTTAACTGTATCTATAGCAGTAATCAATTGCCATCTATCCGCAGATCAAAAAGAACAAGCAGCGATAAAACTGGCTATTGAAGAAGCTAGGCGACCTTTCAATCTCGCAACTGATCAATTATTGCGAGTTAAGCTGCTACAGCTTGATGATGATGAATATGTGTTGCTGCTAAATCTACATCACATTGTTGCCGATGGTTGGTCTATTGGCGTGTTAATTCGAGAATTAGGGACACTATATACAGTATATAAAGACCTCTCTATTCCTCCCTTAAAAAGAGGAGATCAAACTCTTGTTGAGGGTGGGATTCTCCCTGAATTACCCATTCAATACGCTGACTTTGCAGAATGGCAGCGTCAATGGTTGCAAGGAGAAGTGCTAGAGACTCAGTTAGCTTACTGGCGACAACAGTTGCAAGGTATATCAGTATTAGATTTATTAAGCGTAGGCGTAGCCCATCGGAGACATCGCATCCCTTCAAATAAAGATAATTCCATCAGACCACCAATTCCATCCTACCAAGGTGCAAAACAATTTCTAGAACTACCACACTCATTAAGTAAAGCTTTAAAAGAACTTAGCCAGCAACAAGGCGTTACTTTATTTATTACATTACTAGCCGCATTCAAAATTTTACTGTATCGCTATACACAACAAGAAGATATTGCCGTCGGTTCACCAATTGCTAACCGCAACCGCAGTGAAATAGAAGGATTAATTGGTTTTTTCGTTAATACTTTAGTATTGCGTACTAACTTTGGCGGTAACCCAACTTTTCTAGAATTGCTTCAAACAGTAAAACAAGTTGCATTAGGTGCTTATGCTCATCAAGATTTACCTTTTGAAAAGCTGGTAGAAGAATTACATCCTGAACGTGATTTGAGTCGTAACCCACTATTTCAAGTAAGTTTTTCTTTGCAAAATACGCCAATACAAACTCTAGAGTTACCTGAAATCAGCTTAAGTTTAGTAGAGTTTGACATTGGCACTGCCAAATTAGATTTAGAGTTCAACCTTTGGGAGGATGTAGAAAACATTCGCGGAGAAGTTGTTTATAGTACAGATTTATTTAATCGCGCTACTATTACCCGAATTTTAGGGCATTTTCAAACTTTATTAGAAGGAATTGTTACTAATCCCAAACAGCATATTTGTGAACTACCTATTTTAACTGAAGTAGAACGGCATCGAATAGTGGTTGAATTTAATCATAATCAATCGTGCCTTACCCCCCCCAGCCCCCCCTTGTCAAGGGGGGGATTTAGAGAAATAAATACACAATGTTTTCCTCAGTTATTTGAGCAACAGGTAGAAAAGACACCTAATGCGATAGCGTTAGTATTTGAAAATCAGCAGTTAACTTATCGTGAACTAAATAACCAAGCTAACCAAATTGCACACTACTTACAAAAATTAGGAGTAGTTCCAGAAGTTATCGTTGGCATTTGTTTAGAACGTTCTCTAGAAATGATTATAGGATTATTGGGCATACTCAAAGCAGGAGGAGCATATTTGCCTTTAGATCCTAATTATCCTCACGAGCGTCTTAAGTTTATGATCGAAGACGCAAATCTATCTTTTTTAATAACTCATTCATCACTAACCCCCCTTAAAAAGGGGGGTTGGGGGGATCGACAACAAATATCTATAGTATGTCTAGATAAAAAACAAAATCTTTTTACTAAATACAGTCAAAACAACCCAAATAACACTATTTTTCCTGAAAACTTAGCTTATGTTATTTATACTTCGGGTTCAACAGGAAAACCGAAAGGTGTTTTAATTCAGCATCAAGGGTTATGTAATTTAATCGAAGCACAAATTGAAATTTTTAAACTACAACCTAGTAACCGCATTTTGCAATTTGCATCCTTAAATTTTGATGCGTCAATATTTGAAATTGTCATGGCGTTGCGGAATGGCGCGACACTTTATTTAGCAAAGAAAGAAGTACTTTTACCAGGAAAAGAATTAATTAAATTATTACGCGATCGCAAAATCACTCACGCCACCCTTCCCCCTGCTGTATTATCAGTCTTACCACAAGCAGAATTACCAACATTACAAACAATTATCTGTGCAGGTGAAGCGTGTTCACAAGATATTATTAAATATTGGGCTACTGGAAGAAGATTTTTTAACGCCTATGGAGTCACAGAAGCCACTGTTTGGTCAACTGTTGCAGAAATTAAAAACGATAGCGAAAAGCTAACTATTGGGCAATCAATTCTTAATAATGAAACCTATATATTAGATACTTATTTACAACCTGTACCTATTGGTATTTCTGGAGAATTATATCTTGGTGGGGAAGGAATAGCGCGAGGATATCTCAACCGCCCTGATTTAACTGCTGAAAAATTTATACCTCATCCTTTTAGTAATAAACAAGGTGCGCGTATTTATAAAACAGGTGATTTAGCGCGTTATTTACAAGATGGTAATATTGAATATTTAGGTCGAATAGATCATCAAGTTAAAATTAGAGGTTTTCGGATTGAATTAGGAGAGATTGAAACGTTACTGCGTCAGCATCCAGAGGTTGGAGAGGTGGTTGCGATCGCAACAGAAGATACTACCAACAAGCGCATAGTAGCTTATATTATTCCTAATACTCAGATCCTACAATCCTCATTTACCAAACTTTCAAAACCCCTAAACAGCGATCAAGAGAAGCTGTGGGGTTATATATCAAAGGAATTACGCCAATTTCTTAAAGAAAAATTACCCGAATACATGATCCCTTCAGCATTTATCATGCTGGATACGCTACCACTCACACCTAATGGCAAATTAGATCGCCGTAAACTACCTACACCCCAGAATTTTAATCACAGCTTCAACGATAAGAATTTTGTTTTACCTCGTACTGCTACAGAAGTAACACTTGCAAAAATCTGGACTGAAATTCTTAACCTTGAGCGTGTCAGCATTCACGATAACTTCTTTGATTTAGGAGGAAACTCTCTACTAGCTATCCGCCTATTAAATCAAATACAAGCACAATTTCAGCGTGAATTGCCACTTCCTACCTTATTCTTAAATCCCACAATAGCAGAAATAGCCGCTAATTTATCTTCAAACACCAATTATTTCAAATGGTCGCCTTTAGTTGCCATTCAGTCACATGGTTCAAATCCCCCTTTCTTCTGTGTCCATCCTATTTTTGGTGTAGTTTTACCATATTACGAATTGGCACATCATCTAGGGAAAAATCAACCTTTTTATGGACTACAACCCCTGGGAATTGATGGAAAAAATACCCCATTAACGACAATTGAGGATATGGCTGCTTACTACATTAAAGCGTTACAGTCAGTGCAGCCACAAAGTCCTTATTTTATCGGTGGTTGGTCTTTTGGTGGTTTAGTCGCTTATGAGATGGCTCAACAATTGCAAGCAGCAGGACATGAAGTTGCTTTAGTAGCTATATTTGATACTCAAGCACCAGTTTCTAGCAATAAACCTTCATTAAAAGATAGTTTTAAATTTATTTTTACTACAGTTATCCGATCTATCTGGTCTTTTTTTGCAGATTACCTTTATATATTAACTACTCCTAATCCAAAATTAAGTAAGGGTACACCAGGGGACAAAAGTAGCAGATATTTTAAAGATCTCCCTAGTAGCAAAAGTTATTCTAAGCTTAATCAGTTTTTAACATTGCTGAAAACTAAATTTTCCTGGCATCATGCTCTACAACAGTATGCTTTAACTAATCTTATACCTGATGAATCGAGAAGCTTAATCTTAAGGGAACTAACTATTCGCCCGATGTTGCGGATATTCCAGGCTAACAGCCAAGCGGTTTTAAGCTATAAATCCAAGATTTACCCTAAAAAGATTCATTTGTTTACCAGCATTGAAGAAGGGGGAAAAACTAATCGAGATCCCACGATGGGTTGGAGTGAATTAGCGATGGGAGGAGTTGAAGTGCATCAAGGTAGTGGTAATCATCTCAGTATGTTGAAAAAACCTCATGTTAAGGTATTGGCTGAACAGCTTAAGGTATGCTTTGAGGAAGCAAAAGTAACCACATCATCTCAAAGTTTTCCACAAAAGTAGCAGATTTTCCACAGATTTTAGGTAGTTTTCCACAAAAGTTAAATAAATGTATTCCGAGTAATAAACTGACAATGGGCAACAATTGAAGATCCGCGTGGAGGTTGAATTGGCTGCATCGTTTAAAGATTATTTTTCCAAACATGCCCAAGATTATGCCAAATATAGACCTCGCTATCCAGAGGATCTATTTAAGTATTTGGCAGAAATTACTCCTGAACATCAAGCCGTTTGGGACTGTGGGACGGGTAATGGTCAAGTTGCGCTAAGTCTAACTTCTTATTTTCAGCAAGTTTATGCAACAGACGCAAGTGAAAGCCAAATTGCTCAAGCTTTCCCCCATGAAAAGATTCAATATCAAGTAGCAAGGGCAGAACAAACTAATTTAGCAGATCGCTCGGTAGATTTAGTTACAGTCGGACAAGCACTACATTGGTTTAATTTGGAGGGATTTTATCAAGAAGTGCGGCGTGTTGTTAAACCGCAGGGCGCGATCGCAATTTGGGCTTATGGCTTCTTTGAAATTCCCACTGAAGAAGCATCTTTAATTCAGGTGTTAGCCGAATTTTACTCGTTAATTGAACCATTCTGGCCACCAGAAAGAAAGCTAGTTGAACAAAAATATCAGTCAATTTCTTTTCCATTCAACGAAGAAATTACACCCTCTTTTTCCATGACGACTGAATGGACTGTAGAAAACTTGATTGGATATCTGTTTACTTGGTCTGCGACCCAACAATTTATCGAGCAAAACTCTTTTGAAGAAGTTGCAGTTTTGGCAAATCAGATAAAAACAGCTTGGGGCAATTCTGAAAGTACCAAAGTGATTTCTTGGCCAATATATATAAGGGTAGGTCGTTTGGAGTAATGTATTAGAATTTTTTTGGTCATTGGTTAGTGTTAATTGTTTAAATGATGCACAGCTATCGCACTTCTCTCAAAAAAGCAAATACATCAGGAATCCGCCTGTTTTTAGATACGGCTGACACTACACAATGGCAAACATGGCTCCCAACTGGTATGTTTTACGGAGTTACAACTAATCCATTATTGCTAAAGCGTGCTAATGTTACTTGTTCTGTAGAACAATTAAAGGAGATAGCTAATCAAGCATTTGAGTTAGGCTGTCAAGAAGTGCAACTTCAAACTTGGGGAAATACAGTAGATGCGTTAGTTAACACAGGAAAAATTTTAGCTGCAATTGACGATCGCATTGTCGTTAAAGTACCAATTACTCAACTAGGGACTCAAGCAGCTTCCCAACTAATTGCCGAAGGAATTAAAATTACCCTGACAGCAGTATACGCCGTGCATCAAATCTTGATTGCAGCAGCTTTAGGCGCTGAGTATGCAGCACCTTATTTGGGAAGAATTAACGACTTGGGGCGTAATGGAATTAATGATTTAGTATCCATGCAGCAAGGGTTGATCGGGGTTGGTAGTAAAACCAGAATATTAGTTGCTAGTATTCGTAATATCGAGGATATAGCTTTTCTGACAACTCAGGGACTAGATACCTTTACCTTTTCACCTGCGATCGCACAAGCATTTTTTAATGTTACCGCAACAAATCAAGCTGCAACTGAATTTGAACAAGCAGCTTATTTTGAGGAGTAATTTTAGCAAAATCTTCGTTTGAATTAACCACATATATCCACAGATGGACACAGATGAACACAGATGTATGCACAGTTAGTGTGTGATTACATAGATAAAGTAACTGATTAAAACCAACAAATTTAATACCTTGCGACTATTCTCTGCTAACCTTTGCGCCCTTGGCGTTAAAAAAATAAAATTATGATACTTACAAATAACCTAAAACTTAACCATCAATCCCATACCACACAAACCAACCCCTTAAGCGTCGCACCGATGATGGATCGGACCGATCGCCATTTCCGTTATTTTATGCGACAAATAACGCGCTGCACACTGTTATATACAGAAATGGTTACAAGTGCAGCTATCTTGCATGGTGATAAAGAACGCTTACTAGGTTTCTCTCCAGAAGAAAAACCACTATCATTGCAAGTAGGTGGTGATAAGCCTAAAGATTTAGCAGAATGCGCCCGTATTGCAGAGGATATGGGCTATAACGAGATTAACTTAAATGTAGGTTGTCCGAGCGATCGCGTCCAAAATGGCAACTTTGGTGCTTGTCTAATGGCGCAACCACAAAAAGTTGCAGATTGTATTTCCGCGATGATTCAGACAACAAACTTACCAGTAACAGTTAAACATCGCATCGGAATTGACGACTTAGATAGCTACGAAGACATGACAAACTTTGTGCGAATAGTCTCAGATGCAGGTTGTCAACGTTTTACTGTTCATGCACGTAAAGCTTGGTTGCAAGGATTAAGCCCTAAAGAAAACCGCGATATTCCTCCCTTAAGATATGGTGATGTACATAAATTAAAGCAAGAATTTCCACACTTATTTATTGAAATTAACGGGGGATTTACTAATTTGCAACAAGTAAAAGAACAGTTGCAATTTGTGGATGCTGTAATGATTGGACGTGCAGCTTATGATAATCCTTATATGTTTGCGATCGCAGATTGTGAAATATATGGCTCATATACAACCCCAACTCGCCATCAAGTTGTTGAAGCAATGTTACCTTACATTGATTATTGGGCAAAAAAAGGATTGAAATTAAATAAAATCACCCGCCATATGCTGCAACTATTTAATGGACAACCAGGAAGTAGAGCATGGAAACGTTATTTAACAGAAAATTCTGTCATTCCTGGTGCGGGCGTTGAAATAGTACAACAAGCTTTAGCGCAAGTAGGTTGAGGAGAGGGAGGAGGGAGGAGAGAGGGGAAGAGAGTGAGTATTATGTTGTCTGTTGTCACAAGTCGAGTAAATCTAGTATCTCATCTGCGTTTATCTGCGTTTATCTGCGGTTAATCTGCGTTCTAAAAAAATTTGCTGCGTTTATCTGCGGTTAATTATCCAAAATTTGACTAAGGCTACAAGAGCTATTAATTTGTTACCTTTGCTGAAGCGATCGCCCTTAAAAAACCGCTTATTAGCGCCATTATATACCAGCTTTATATTTTTGGTGTTGTTGGCGATCGCACAAACATACCTTAACATATTACTAGAACGATACTATCAACAAACTGCCGATCAAGTTACCCGTTCTTTATCAGTAGAACAAGAAACAGAACGCTTACTCAGTGCCGTAATTGAAGAGCAAACCAGTGTGCGAGGTTACTTGCTGACCCAAGATATAACATTCTTAGAACCTTACCGTACAAAGGCGAGAAGAAGCTTTTATAGTAGCCAAAAACATCTATTTAAATTAGTTCAAGAAAATCCCCTTCAACTTCAAAAATTATTAAAAGTTCAAATAATTTATAACAATTGGCAAAATCTGTTTGTTCATAAAGTGTTAAATGGAACTGCTAGCAGGACAACTTTGCCAGGAAAAATTTTGTTCGATCCCATGCGTTTGCAAGCTGCAAAATTGCTGGAATATGAAGAAAAAATTCTGAGTCAACGTCAGCAGCAGTTGTCCGAACTTAACCAACTAAAAACAGTTTTAAATATTAGCAATTTAGTAATTATCATAGCTGGTATAGGTTGGAATCTTTGGCTGTTACGGCGGACAGTTGAGCTACCTTTATGGCGGTTAACTAAAGTTGGTGCTTCTTGGCGAAAAGGTAATCTAGAAGTACGTTTAGATTATTCTTCTCCTGACGAAATAGGACGGTTAGCTGAAGTTTTAGATGGAATGGCGCGGGAAATTCGCGATCGCCAAGTAGCTAACCAAATGCGATCGCAACAGCTTGAAGACATGATCTCTGCACTGTCTCACGATCTGCGGACTCCCTTATTAGCCACTAAAAAAACATTACGCCCCATGATTAACGGCGCTTTTGGTGAAGTTAGTGATATTTGGAAAGAAATATTAGAAGAATTTGACCAGTCAAATGACAATCTCCTGAAACTTGTAAACACACTTTTGGATGTTTCCCGCTATGAAGCAGGCGGTAGCAAAAACTTAAACTGGGAACCTTTAGATTGGGAAAAAATATTTACCCAAGCAATTAACCAAATAGATCCCAATCATCAGCGCCCATGCCCTTTAACGTTTAAAATTGCGCCATCGTTACCCATTATTTATGGGGATGCAATAGAAATTCAAAGAGTAATTCAAAATTTACTAGATAATGCAGTGCGGGTAAGCGAACCACATCAACCAATTACACTTGAGGTTTCCTTATTGTCAAAAGCAGTAAAAGTAGAAGTATGCGATCGCGGTTGTGGAATTTCACCCCAAGAAAAGGAAAAACTTTTCCATCGCTTTATCCAGGGAAGAGGTAGACGTGGGGGTGCAGGATTAGGTCTTTACTTGTCTCGTCAAATTATTGCAGCGCATGGTGGCATGATTGATGTTGAAAGTAAATTAGGTGAAGGTAGTACCTTTTGGTTTACGCTTCCAATAGCTCAAGAAGAAAGTAGCGAATAGGAAAAAGAGTACTAAACCTCATAGCGTTGGGCAAATTTAAGATAATTAACCACAGATGACACACAGATGCACACAGATAAACACAGATGTAATAACTGATTTTTGCAATAAGTCTAATGAGTAGCGAACTTCCAATCAAAATTTTATTAGTTGAGGATCACGCTTTAATGCGTCGGGGGATGAAAGGTCAATTCGCCTTAGAACCAGGATTTATGGTAATTGGGGAAGCAGTTGATGGTTCCCAAGCAATTGAATTAGCTAATCAACTACAACCAGATGTAGTTTTAATGGACATCGATCTTCCTGTCATGGATGGTATCAGTGCTACACAACAGATAAAAAGCGATCGCATTACCACTCGCATCCTCGCTTTAAGTGCTTTTGATAACGATACCCAAGTAATAGGAATGTTAGCAGCAGGTGCAGACGGTTATTGTCTCAAAAGTATTGAATGGGAACAACTAATCTCTGTAATTAATTTAATTCAAGGAGGCGGAGCTTACCTAGATCCTGCGGTTGCTCGTAAAGTTGCGCGGATGCTCAAACCTACTGTTTCTACCTCAACTCCTCAACCTGAAGAAATCCCAAAACCTTTACTTAGTGGTCGTGAGCGAGAAATTTTAAAACTAATTGCTGAGGGATGCTCAAATCAGGTAATTGCTGAAAAGCTTTTCCTCTCTCTAGGGACAGTTAAATCTTACGTGCGGATGATCTTGAATAAACTCAGTGTAGACGATCGCGTACAAGCAGCCGCTAAAGCAGTCCGCGAAGGCTTAATTTAATTGCAGAATATTCTGCAAACTGCTCTTTACTGCTTTCTGATCGGATACTAACGACAGATCAACAATTAATTGTTCCTCTGACCATAAAATGTAGGGGCGATCGAGCTCTTTGATAAAACCTTCGGGTAAAGGCAAACAAAGTACTAAAACTTCAGGATCGAACAGAGTCACTTCCTCATCTAAAGGAGTTCCATAGTAGGGAAAAACCTCTGCACCTTGATCGAGGTAGTAACGGCTTACACGCTGTACCGTTGCAACGTTCTGACCTATGATCATGACTCGATTCCCTAGCAGCGAATCTATGGATTGATAATACTCGCCCATTTAGATGCCATCAATGTAGAAATATGTTGCCTAATTGATCATCGTGCTTGTAGTTTGAAGCGACCACCGCTATGTGGATAGCCAAGTGGATAATTTTGATGTCCAGTGGATACTATCGCGCTGCAACTCTCGAACTATCCAATTGGGAGTATTCCTAAATTGCGTATCAAACGATACTTATTTGTGGTTCTGTATTGTTTGTAACTAACTGTGGATATCACCGAACAAATTTATCAACTTGTCAAGCAATGGGGTCGAGCCTTAGATTCATCTCAAGCTAGTACTGCACTGCGTCAGATTGCTCAAATTAGCGGTTGCATCCCCAATACTCCTCAACATTTTACTGAACAAGAAGACAAAAAAGTAATCGGATGGTTACAAGAAAATCATCCTAATGCTTACCTATGGGCAATTACACAACGCTCAATGGGTCATCCCGCAATAGTTTGGGGTGCAGTCAGTAAGTAAGCATTCAAAAGTTAGTTATCAGCTATCAGCTAAATTTGTTTAGTCTTTAACTATTTAGCAAATAGCAGTAACCATCCTATATAAAAATATTACCTTGTTACATAATCTCCAAAACTTGAATTTTTTGAGAAATACCACAATGATTGCCAATACTATAACTTGTGTTCGTTACTCTTTAGATGTAATTAAAGAAGAGGTAAATTATCTATTAAATCAAGGAGTAATTTATCGCCAACAACGAATATACATTTTATTAGAACATTTCCCCGCCCGTGACTGGAATGTTGTTGAAAGTGAGTTAGAAGAAAATGGTTATTTACTGCGCGATCGCATTGGCGATCTCTTAGCTTGTGAACAATGGACGAATGATTAAAACTGGCAAATCCTACAATTCTCTCCCCCAGTATGGAATTGTGTTAAAATATTAATAATCATGTCTATCAATTAATATTTATATATTTTTAAGGAAAAGTCGTGACTAACCGCAATGACTTTCTAAATCCCCGTAGCCGTTACTATGGTGATGTTCATCCAGAAAACTTAGTATTCAATGCTAATCTTCAGGAGTTTACCCAGCGAGTTAGCGTAATTGTTAACTTAGAAACTGCTGGAAAGCTTAGTACTGAAGAAGCTTACCAGCAGATTAAAGTTCTCTGGGAGCAACTTAAATCTTCTAAAAAACAGCTAGGAATTGGCGACAACAGTCAACAGTAAAAAGCCTATCCTAAAAATAATTAATCCGTAAGAAACATTTGCGTTTATCTGCGGTTAAAACCTCTTCAACAAAACTTAGGCAAAACATTACCCTTAAAAAATAGAAAGCCGAAAAGCTCCCCTCCCCTTAATAAGAGGAGGGGCTGGGGGTGGGGTAATGAGTTTAATTAGGTTGACCTACTTAACACTGCAATCCCACCTTAACTCAAAGAATTCTTTTCTAAAGAACCCCGTGTCACCCCAAGTTGACTTTGCAATTTTAAATCTCGCCAAAGTTGTGAACCTGTAATTTCTCCTTGCAATAATTGACGGTATCTCTGAATTGTTTGCGTCACTTGCTTAGGAGTTTCATTAACAAATTCAATACGGAAATCAGACACACCTATTGCCATTAAACGTTGCACATACTCCGCCCCAGTTTGAGCAGTACCATTAAATACTGTATTGCGACAACCTGCATCTGCTTGCAAAATGTGTTCTGTACCAACTCTGTCACGCAACTTCACCTCATGCTTATCACAAGGTCGTCCGCAATTAGTATAATCTGTCCCATTAGATAGAAAAGCACAAAATACACAATGCTCCATGTGAAACATCGGCATATGTTGATGAATTGTAACTTCAAACCATTGGGGCGGACAACTTTTAACTAAATCTTCTAGCTGATTAATATTTAAGTCATAAGATGCTGTAATTCGTTCTAATCCCAACTGCTGTTTAAAGTAATCTGCTGTTAAAGGATTAGCAACATTGAGAGAGAAATCCCCAATACATTTATCTGCACTAAAAAACTTTAGTTGGTCATAATTCCGCACAATATAACCATCCGCATCACAAGAACGTACTTGCTGCAAAATATAGTTTTCCCCTGGCTTAGTAATTCGGGGTGGTGTAACCCAAATAGCTGTTTTTATATCTTGACCTTTTTTTGCCTTTGTGTTTAAATTATAATGACGTACTATTTTTACAGCTTCTCGATAAGTACGAGGATCTTCAAATTCACAATAAACTGTTTCAATTTCCTCTAGTAGTGCAGCTTCTAATTGTTTAAGATTACGCACTAATACAATTAAATGAGGAGATGAGGGGATAGAAGAATTTAAAGATATTGGGAGCAAATCTTTATAGGAAGCCTTTGAATTAAGTTGCCAACGTTTCGGTTTAGAACGCAACTTTTCTAAATTTTCTACTATATCTCGGCGCAAACGGTTTAACTCACTAACGGGTAACATGACATTACCGCTAATGTGATTAGTGAAAGAATCCAAATAAAATGGCGTATTACCGAGACGACTAAATTGCGATCGCAAACGTTCTGTAGTGAGGGGTTTGCTGTGCGCTTCAACTAACGGCAGTTCTGATTGTATTTGGATAACATGACCAAGTTCATCCCGTGCAATTGCATTTAACCCCTGACCAACTTCTCCATAAACCTCTATATCAATCCCACGCTGAAATTGAGGATTTTCCCCACTAAAACTCTGACGCAATTGCTTATCTAGTTCGGGATCGGAAGTTTTCCAAATCTTATCTCCTACATGAATTCGCCGTAGGTTTAAATTTCCGCGTCCAAAACTAAGAATTGCGTCTTCTCCCCGATATTCCACTGCATAAATGCGACCACCTTCTTCTTTTGTTTCTGGGTGTCCGCAGTCAAATACCACTCCATCTCCAGGTTTTACAGGTACTTGCAGTTGCAAAGTAATTTGTTCGTTACGAATGCGAGTAACTTCTCCTAAGTACACACCCCGCTTTTTACCAAAACGGGCGTGAACTAATTCTTGATTATTAATACCTTTAAACCAACCTGTAGATATTCCCCGTGAAAATGCCATTTCCAGGTTGTACTGTTCTTCGTTTGTTACCTGATATTGGTTGGGTTGGGTTTCATCAGCTTTTGGTAAGGTGGTATCTGCGGGTGCTTCAGGTGCTAAAGTTGCGATCGCTCTATCTAAGGCTTGGCGATAAACGCGAGTAACATTAGCCACATACTCAGCAGTTTTCAGGCGACCTTCAATTTTTAAGCTACTAACCCCCGCTTTAACCAACTCTGGCAAAACTTCTAACCCTGCCAAATCTTGAGGACTTAATAAATATTTTCTATCCCCAAGTTCTACCTCATTCCCATCAGCAATTAACTCATAAGTCATCCTACAAGCTTGAGCGCATTCACCACGATTTGCAGAACGTCCACCCAACGCCTCACTCGTTAAACACTGACCAGAATAAGCAACACACAAAGCACCATGAACAAAAACTTCTAGCGGTAAAGAAGCATCACTTCTCGCAATTTGATATTGAATTCTATCAATTTGATTGAGAGAACATTCACGCGCCAAAACAACCAAATCACAACCAAGTGATTTAGCAAACTCTACTCCAACAGCACTGGTAATAGTCATTTGAGTAGAAGCATGAATCGGAAAATCTGGAGATAAATGTCTAATTAAACGACAAATTCCGATATCTTGCACAATTACTGCATCAACGCCTGCTGAGATAATAGTACGGAGATACTTTTCCGCCTCTCTTAATTCTTGAGGGAATATTAATGTATTAAGCGTGACATAACCTTTTACACCCCGACGATGCAAATATTCCATCAATTCAGGTAAGTCCGCCTCAGTAAAATTTTCCGCCCGCATCCGCGCATTAAACCTATCCAAGCCGAAATAAATTGCATCTGCCCCATTTTCCACAGCAGCTTTAGCACATTCCCAATTACCTGCTGGTGCAAGTAATTCTGGACGTTGTAGTGTGGTTTGAGTTTGTTCAGGGGCTTGGTTTAAAGCTGCGTTCATCGGTTTTTGGGTGGTTGAGATGGGGCTATATAGATGAAATTAAATAATTTAGTATTTCATATATAGACGTATAAATAAGTGTAGCAACTCATATAGCATTTCCTAGTCTAGTGAGGTACAGTAACAGCAATGGGTAAACCAGTTTTTAATCTCATCTTGAGAGATTTGAGCAAAAGCAAATTGAAGAGCTTTAACTAAGTCAGAATAAGTTCTGGCACTGATTTGACGTAA
>DATNQB010000078.1 GCA_036702875.1 Oculatellaceae cyanobacterium
CGAAAGTCTTTGACTTTTTTTAAATGTTCTATTAAACTAATAAACATCTTTTTTTGTAAAATAATTAGCGACCGCTATGATTTTATCAGGTAGCGATCGCTCTTTCTTTAGGTATTTTGCTCCAAAAATGAAACAGCCCTGGGGTAAAAGGGGAGCCTGTAATCTTGAAGAACAAAAAGACAAAAGTTTCAACCGTTAAGTAGTATTCCTATTCAACCAGGAATTCGGCTTTTTTATCCAAATATTAGTTTAACTCAAAAAAAAGGTTTTAACCGCTTCAATTTGGCTGCTTATTGGAAGAGGAAATATCGAGGTAAGCAAGAGAAAGAACCCTGGTATTTGTTAACTAACCTCCCCAATTTAAAAAGTGCTGTTCACATCTACAAACAACGTTATGGTATAGAAGCAATGTTTAAGGATTGCAAAACAGGAGGATATAATATTGAAGATTCAAAAACCACACCTGAGCGATTAATCAAATTAATACTTTTAATCGCATTAGCAATGACTTCCGCATGGTTGCAAGGAAACACAACGACTCTTCAAGGGCAACACCAATATGTTTGTCGTTTGACACAAACAGGTAGAACTAGAAGACGACATAGTAAATTTTGGATTTGTTTATACGGGGACAGTTGGCTGATTGGTTTTCATGAGTGCCAGTTATGGGTAGAAGAAATGCTCTCTCTTGTTGCAAATAAAAAGTCATTTTATCAACGCGGTTTGAGAGCTATAAGCCTTATAGACCAGCCGCTTTAGCGGCTTGGTCGCCCCCTGAAGCTTCTAACTTTTGTTCCCAGGTTAAACCTGGGAACAAGTTCCTTAACGATTAACTGGCGGCAAAGCTAACTGACGCACTGATGATGGCTTGTGACCATTTTCTGAAACATCCACGGTAGTTTCTTGCAATAACACTTCCCGAATTAATCGCGCTGCTACTCGCTGCGCTAAACCTCCAGCAATCTGTTTACCTAAATTCTGTGTTTCTTGCTTTAACAACAACTGCGGAATTTTCGGTAAGAATGCCAAAGCATCAAAACCAGGAGTTTCTTGCAAAATTTGCCAAATTCGTTTTATATGTTCTAACGTTTGGGAGTTTCCTGTTACGACAGGTTCTTCTTTAACTACTAACCCTACGCGCTTCTGTAAATAGAAAGCGAAATTGTTGAAAGTACTTTGTCCAAAAGTATCTACTGCTTTGATAATTTCATCAGCTAATTGATAGCGAATAAAAGCACCTCTTTCAGAAAGCAAAAATTCGAGGGTTTGATTTAAAACTTGGTTGATGTCAAAGCCATCACTATTACGAGCATTTTTTAACAAGTTTTCTAATCTATTCCACCTAAAACTGCCATTTTTAAATAACAGATCTTGCAGAGATGCTCGTAAATCTGGAGACGGATCGGTTAATAAACGTCTGGCAACATAAGGATAAGCTTTACTTAAAACTTTGAAGTTAGGATCAATATTGATGGCAATTCCTTCAAGAGTAACCAGAGAGCGGATAATTAATGCGTAATACGCTGGTACTCGGAAAGGATATTCATACATCAAAGCTGATAATTGATCGGTAATACTTTTGAAGTTAAGTTCAGCAACGCTTGCTCCCAAAGCGTTACCGAAGACATTAGCAAAGGCGGGAATAATTGGCGTTAAATCGGTGTCTGGTGTTAAAAATTCTAGCTTGACATAATCACGCGCCAATCCTTCAAAGTCACGGTTTACTAAGTGAACAACTGCTTCTAATAATCCATAGCGTTGATAAGGTTTGACCTGACTCATCATGCCAAAGTCGAGATAAGCTAACTTACCGTCTACTGTAGCTAAGAGGTTGCCTGGATGAGGATCAGCGTGGAAAAAACCATGTTCTAATAGTTGTCGTAGAGAACACTGTACGCCTACTTCAACTAAATGGGCTGCGTCTATTCCTTGTTCCTGAAGTGATGGGATGTTGGTTAATTTAGTACCGTTGATCCACTCCATTGTTAAGACACGAGTACCTGTGTATTCCCAATAAATGTGGGGAATATAAATCTCAGGAATGTGACCATACAGTTTAGCAAACCGCTCCGCGTTATGTCCTTCGTTGACATAATCCATTTCTTCAAAGATACGGGTGGCAAATTCATCCATAATTGCCACTAAGTCACTGCGTACCTGCTTGATATTCTTTTGAGCCCAACCAGCAAGGTTTCGTAAAATGTAAACGTCTAGTGCGATCGCTTGCGCTAAACCTGGACGCTGTACTTTTACCGCGACTGTTTCCCCTGTCTTTAACTTACCTTTATATACTTGCCCCAAAGATGCTGCTGCTACTGGTTGGGGAGTCAATTCGGCATAAATTTCCTCTGGGCGATCGCCTAATTCTTCTTCAATAAATTGGTAAGCTATCTCATTGGGAAATGGCGGTAATTGGTCTTGTAGATGAGTTAATTCTTCTAAATAAGCAGGCGGTACTAAGTCTGGTCGCGTCGAAAGTGCCTGCCCTACCTTAATATAAGCAGGCCCCAATTTAGTTAATATTTCCCTAATCTGGTTGGCTCGACGAGGTTGATTTTGAGCAACACGCTTGGTTTGTTTATCCCACCACAAACCTAGCCCAAAACTCATAAAAGGTAAGATAATTTTTAACAAGCGTCCCCAGACTTGGAATGGATGTTGGCGATAATGCTCGTTAATCACTACTGGGTCGTAACGCATACCTGCGGGTGAGTCTTTTGAGGCAATTATCCGCGCTAATTTTAGTTGATCCAATGTTGGGGCGAACTCTGAGTCAACTACTACTGTTTCTACCGACTCCATATTTAGTGAATCAACCGAATTATCCATCACGGTCAAGTCGTCATCAAACCTGAGTGATGCTGGGGAGGCTTTGCTAGAATTCATAAGCTTGAAAGCGACGTTGTTAAGTATTGTAACAATTTATAACTGCTAAGTTAGTACGTCGGTAGGTGTGGGTTTAGCTCTTGTAATAAACAAACTGGGTCTTGGCATAGCCGCAAGAAAACACCCATAACGAAACATCTACACCGTTTATAATTTGATGGCTACTAATTTAGTTCTGCCCTCAAGGTAAACTTAGCTCCATGCTTGCTGCTTTACGGATTGAAAACTTTGCCTTGATTGACCAGCTACAACTAGAGTTTGGTGCTGGTCTAAACGTCTTGACAGGCGAAACTGGTGCTGGAAAATCAATTATCCTTGATGCTCTTGATGTCGCTTTGGGCGGTAAAGTCAGTAGTCGATTAATCCGTACTGGTGCAAATCGCGCAATGGTTGAAGCTACATTCAAAGTAGATCAGTCTGTGGCGCAGTGGTTGAGTACGCAAGAAATAGATTTGCTGGATGAGTCGAGTGTTATATGTTCTCGCGAAATTGCTGTTGCTCAAGGTAGCTTACGATCGCGATCGCGTGTCAATGGGGTACTGGTAAATCGACAATTGATGGATCAATTGCGCGATCGCTTAGTTGAAATTACTGCTCAAGGTCAAACTGTACAATTAACCGCGCCAGCAATTCAACGGCAATTAATAGATCTTTATGGTGGCTCCGACATCCTCCAACAGAGAGAGATTGTGGGAGCTAAATATGTTATTTGTCAAACAGCTTTACAAGAACTAGAAAAGCGCCGACATTCGGAACAGCAACGTTTGCAAAGATTGGATTTGCTGGAATATCAAACTAAAGAATTGGATACTGCTAGCTTGAATGAAGCAGATGAACTAGAACAACTTGAACAAGAACGCCAACGCCTTAGTCATGTAGTAGAACTACAACAGCTAAGTTATAAAGTTTATCAAGCTCTTTATCAAAATGACGCGGGTGAAGTTGCTGCGGCTGACTTACTCGGTCAAGCTGAGGCGACTTTAACTGATATGGTGACTTATGATGCTGAGTTGCAATCAATTTGGGATATCGTCAGTACAGCTTTAGCGCAAGTTGTAGAAGCGGGACGTGAGATTAATGCTTATGGAGATCAACTAGAAGTAGATCCTCAGCGTTTGAGTGAAGTTGAAGAACGTATTCGCACCCTCAAACAAATTTGTCGCAAATATGGCCCAACCTTAGCTGAAGCGATCGCATATTATCACAACTTACAAGCAGAACTTAGCGAATTAAACTGCGGTGGTCAATCTTTAGAAGATTTAGAAAAACACTATCAAGGGTGTCAAGAAAGCTTAGATCAAGCTTGTAATAATTTGACAAAACTGCGTCGATATGCTGCTAATAATTTAGAACAACGGTTGGTAGCAGAACTCAAACCTTTAGCAATGGACAAAGTGCAATTTGAAGTAGCGATCGCACCTTGTTCTCCCAACGCAACAGGGGCAGATACAGTGTTATTTTACTTTAGTCCCAATCCAGGTGAAAAACTGCAACCTTTAGCTGCAACAGCTTCTGGTGGGGAAATGAGCCGCTTTTTACTAGCATTAAAAGCTTGTTTTTCTCAAGTTGATGTTCCAATTACATTAATTTTTGATGAAATTGATGTCGGTGTATCTGGAAGAGTAGCACAAGCGATCGCAGATAAACTCCACCAACTTAGTCGGGGACATCAAGTTTTATGCGTTACCCACCAACCATTAGTTGCTGCAATGGCAGATTATCATTTTCGGGTAGATAAACAAGTAGTTGCACAGATTAACGGTAAAGGCGATCGCAACGGCGCAGTAGCAGAAGAATTGCCAGAAGTTCGTACTGTTGTGCGTGTGAACATTTTGGATACTCACCTTACCCGTCGTGAAGAATTGGCTCAACTTGCTGGTGGTAAGTCATCGCAGGAAGCAACAGCGTTTGCTGAATCTTTGCTCAAGCAATTTCAGCTAAAGAAAACGCAGATGAAAACAGATAAACGCAGATGAACGCAGATTAGATAGCAAACTGTGACAAATTAAGCTATTTATTGGTTTATTTATCTATGACAATTTATGGTCTGGATTCCAGCACCTTATAAGCGGTTAAAAATTCCAACTTGCTTAGGTTAGTTAGGGTAAAGTTGAATTTTATACCTGATGATATCCATTATGTTTGCTAGAGAATTTCAAACCAAAATCAATAATGGATTAATCCAACTTCCTGAAGAATATCAACAGGAGTTCAATCCAGATCAAGAAGTTAAAGTTATTATTTTATAACCCGCACAAATTCGAGAGCATACTGCATTTTTAAACGGATATACCGTCGAAGATGAAGGATTATATGACGAGTATTAATGCAGGTGAATTTTGGGTTGCAAACATTCCTTTTATCACTGGTAATACTAGCAAAAAAAGACCCGTTTTAATCCTTTGGCTAGATGGAGAAGATGCTGTTTGTGCGGTAGTAACATCTGCACAACCCCGTACTGTTACAGATGTATTATTACAAGACTGGTCAAGTAGCGGATTGCGAGTTGCTTCAACAGTGCGGTTATCTCGTTTAGACTGCTTAGAGAAATCCTTATTTCTTGGGAAAGTCGGGACTATTTCCGAGACTGATGCACAGCAAATAAAAATGATTTGGGATACCTATATCAAACCTCAATTTTAATTATTCTTTGCAAGAGATTAAGTTAGAAGATGAGGATTTAGAAAACGAAAATTTGGAGTAGTGTATGCACTAGACACTGAATAGCATCCTCACGATCGCAAATAATACACCAATACCATGCCAGCACGGATAAATTAGCCTAGTTATTATTACTTCTACCCGTGCTGAAATGAATGATTTTATTGCAAGTATTACGAAATTACCTGGATTTAAGAATTATTTAGGCTTAGGGCTTTTGGGCTTATTCAATTCTTGACACTTAGCTTCTGCTTGTAAATAAGCATTTTGATACTCCCTACCTCCTAACATCAGATCGCCATAATACTCATAAGGCGCATCACCATAAACAGGTAGCGGCTCATCTTCAGGATAATCTTCTTGTGCTTCTTCTAACGCCGCTTTCAGTTGCTTGACAGTCAGACGTTGCGCTGGAAAATACCAAATTTCTTCAGGATTTTTCTCTAAATGTGGCAGAGTAGGATCAGCAATTCGATCTTTAAGCTCTAGCCAACTATGCTCAACAGGTTTGTAGGGTGCGCCAGCAAAGGCTATAAATCCTTGGACATAAATTGCTCCCTCAATCAATAAGACTGCTTTATGAGCATTTTTATAAGGAGATTTTGCTTTACTTTTGATTTGTTGAGAAATTTCTATTGAAATAGTAGGATCTAACGGCTTTTCACTCATATATATCAATTTTGCTTTAATTCAGGATTGATCCCAAAACTGGGCAGTTTTCAACTGATATATTAACAAAAATAATCATTAAACCTCTTGCCAAAGCCGATAATTTTTGTATTTTATCTGCGGTTTAATAACTCTTACCGCTCGCAATTCAGGTATAATTGCTATTTTTTAAATATATTTTATTATAAATACCAGTTTATTTAATTCAATCATTTAAATAAATTTCGCAAATATCCCCACTTACCACCACTAAAATACGAATTTCCTTTATCCTGGCTTTGATGCCACTCACCACCAACATTAACTACTGCCATTCCCTCAGAAAAAGGTTTAGCAAAATCAAATTCTGGAGTAATAATAAAATTACCCGCTTTATTAATATATCCCCACTTGCCACCCATCTTGACAGCAGCTAAATTTTCTGAGAAAGAATCAGCTTCATAAAACTGTGGAGCAATAACAATTTTTCCAGTTTGATCTATAAAACCTAGTTTATTACCAATCTTGATTAATGCTAAATTTTCTGAAAATGGCATAGCATCATTAAATTGGGATTGAATTACTATTTTACCTGTTTTATCAATATATCCCCATTTATCATTGATTTTAACTGCTGCTATCCCTTGCGTAAAAGATTTAGCATCATTAAATGGCAGTCCTATTACTAATTTACTTGTAGTATTAATATATCCCCACTTGTCAACAAGTTTTACGGCTGCCATCCCTTCCGAAAAAGATTTAGCTTCATCAAATTGTAGTGAAGTTATTAGTTTTCCTGCTTTATTTATATATCCATATTTTTGTTTAATTCCTACTAATGCGAACCCTTCCGAGAAAGGCTCAGAGTGATCAAACTGTAATTTTGTGACAAGTTTACCTGTATTATCAATATATCCCCACTTATAACCCATTTTTACTTGTGCCATCCCTTCCGAAAAAGGCTCAAGCAAATCAAATTTTGATTGAATTGTAATTTGTTTAGACTTGTTAATATAAGTATAATTGCTGCCAAGTCTTCTAGAGGTAAAACCCGATTTTTTAATTTCTTTAACATCAAATTTACCTGGAGATTGCGAGTAAATCCCAGATCTTAAAATCTTAGCTAAGGCATCATTGTCTTCTCGCAAAGCTTCATAGAAGAATAACACCTCTCCTTGTATACCAAGAGAACGGTTGTATGCGATCGATTGAACTAAATCATCTGGATTAATTCGATATACTGCTTCTTTTAATAAAAGACCAGGAATTAGTTGTGGTAATTGTTGGCTGGTAAATTGATTAGAAACAACTCGATCTATATCTTTTTTGTAACTTTCAAAATCATAACGGTATAATTGGGGATGAATCAAATCTACTAGCCCAAGATCTACCCAAGTTTGGGAATCTTGAAGATAGTTTTGCAAGCCCCAAGGATATGCACTCGGAGACATGGAAATTATGAGATCGGGATTGATATTAATAACTTCTTGATAGAAACGAGTTAGAAAATTAGAAAGAATGTCAGCCCGCCATTGTAACCATTGGGGATCCTTATGATTTTGGGGAGGAAGCTGATTAAATTGTTGACGATATAGCTCAACTGTTTTGAGATCGTAACCGCCTTCACTAGGTAAAGCGGGAAAGCGATCGTCGCCTTGAATCCCCGCAATCTGATAGTTTTTAGCTACTTCTAAAAATAAACTTAATAAAAAATCTTGAACTTGGGTATCAAAAGCATTTAGCCATTCAAAACCATTTTTAGTTAATAGATTTCCAGCATAATCACGGGCAGCCCATTCAGGTTTTTTAGCAATAATTTCGCCGCCATTGCGGCTATAAGAACTGGCAAATCCATATTCAAACCAAGGAATAACGGCAAGCCCAACCCTACGCGCTTCAACGATTAATTCTGCTAAAGGATCTCTACCTTGGAATCGTGGGTTAATTTCGATTCCAAAATTTTCGCGCATGACGCGGCTGGGATAAGTTGTTAGTCCATTATTCCAAACAACAGGAAATACTACATTGAATCCTGTTTGAGCAAGAAAATCCATTGCCGAGGCAATGTTTTGCTTAGAGTTAAGGACTTGACTAGCCGTAGTAGTAAGCCAAATACCGCGAATTTCCATTCTACCTCCCCATAAATTAAACGTGCGTAATTAAGGCTTTTTCCCAGTCAATAATCACCAGTCCCCAGCCCCCAAAGCCTAAAGATTTGGTAAAAATGCGTAAGTTTTATGGCTTTTATGTAGATTTAATTGTAGACTCTCTAACCAGTGCTAAACCTGCTGAAAAAGCATTAGCTTCATCAAATTGGGGTGGAATTACTAACTTGCCAGTTTTGTCTATATATCCCCATTTATTACCAATTTTTACTTGTGCCATCCCCTCAGAAAATCTATCTGCTGCATCAAATTGTGGTTGAATAACAACAAATTCCATACCAGGAATATACTTGTATGGCACAGCCGGAATTTGTAAAACTCGGCAAATAAATGCTGCTATTTCCCCTCTAGTGGCATTTTTCGTTGGCTGTAAGCGTCTGATATTGGGGTAGTTAACAATAACTCGCCTTTCGGTTGCGGCTGCGATCGCTCGAACAGCATAACTCGGAATTTGGTCTAAATCATCAAAATATCTCTTTAAAGTATCACTGGGGTTAATGCTGACTCCATACTTTAGCCCTGAAACTAAAGCTGCTATAACTTGCACACGGGGTATGGGTTGGTTGGGTTTAAATAAACGCTTGGGATAGCCTGAAAGAAAATTTGCCTGATATACTGCTTGAATTGCTTTTGCAGCCCAATGATTGCTAAGTACATCTATAAAGATTGTGCTAGGGCGTAGTTGCTCTAGTTTCGGTAATGCTGTATATAAAATTCCAGCAAATTCAGCCCGACTTACAGGCGCATCAGGGCGAAATGTACCGTCGGGGTAGCCTCGAAATATATTGCGCGTGGTAGCAGCGACAATACAATCTCTTGCCCAATGGTTTTGAATATCACTAAAGCTGAGATGATTCGTCATAGAGATGCAAAGAATGTGCGCGATCGCTTATTTTGTGATAAAAGTGCAGAGTGAGGTGTGTAGGGTCTAGCCCTTACCAATAGCATAATTATGGTAAAAATTAACCACAGATGCACACAAATATAAATATTGTAGAAGCTGGGATTATATACTATGAACGCTAATTTGAATGAATTTCTCGAAGCTTGCGAAAACCTTAGCACTCTGCGCTTAATTGTAACTAGCAGTGCTGCTGTTTTAGAAGTGCGTAGTTCAATTCGTAAGCTATTTTACGCAGAACTTCCAAAAGGAAAATACGCTAATATGCACACCGATGACTTTGAATTTCACCTAAATATGGATGCAATTAAGCAGGTGAAATTTGAGACAGGTGAAGCAAAGCGAGGTAATTTTACTACCTATGCAATTCGCTTTTTAGATGAAGAAGAAAAGCCAGCTTTGAGTGCGTTTCTACAGTGGGGTAAGCCAGGAGAGTACGAACCTGGACAAGTGGAGGCATGGCAGGCTTTAAAAGAACAATATGGTGAAGTTTGGCAACCTGTAACAGTCAACAGTTAACAGTGACAAACTTATAAAATTAAGGCTTAACCACAGAGGTACGCGGGCAGGATGCCCGCACTATATATCGTATTTTAAAATAAAAAATCAATTTAGTTCAAAGGTAGTGCGTTAGCGAAGCTGTGCCTTAGCACTGCGTCTCGCTCGCTTTTCAAAATAAGTAAGTCTTGAAAACAATCACTAATAGCTACTAACTACTAATTACTACCGAAAATGTTGAGGTTTTTTTATAATTTCTGCTTGGTTTTAGTTCTGCTATTTTGGAGTAGTACAGCGCAAGCAGGACAACTGACTCAACGTTTAGCACAGTTTCCTTACTGGGAAAGTAAACCACCTGTAAGTGCTGCTAAGGGAGATTTAATTTATCCAGATTGGATGGAGGGTACTTGGAATGTTACCAGTACTTTAGTAGATTTGGCTGCACCTTTAGCACCAGAAGTAGTTACGCCTGGGTTTGAAAGTAACCGTCAATATCTTAATCAACCTGTAAGTTTTACAGTAAGATTTGTTAAGGCATCCTCTAAAAGTCAGACTGGGATAATATTACCTCTACAAACTAATACTCAGGTAATTGCAGATCGTGCTTTTAATGGTTTAAATATTGGACGTGCTTATTTAGGCGATCGCGCAATTCAATCTGTTAAAGTTGATCCTAATTCTCCTAATCGTCAGATTACCTTATTAAGGGGCGATCGCCAATTAGTCTCCCTTGTCACAGGTAGAGGTAGCGAAAATCCTACATCTGATCAATTTGTAGCCACAGAACTTTCTCAGCAGATTTTTGGAGGTAAACCCCAACTTTATTTCAATACAGTAGAAACTACAACAGCTTACACACTTATACAGTCAAAAACTCCACAAATTGAAGCTGATCAAGTTACAGCAGTTTATCTCTCACCCCAAGATCCAGATTATTTTAAAGCTATTGATAAACCAGTTGCTCTTTACCGCTATCGCTTGCGATTATTACCCATAGAGTAAGCCTAGTTTAAGCTAACTTACACCAATAGCTGAGGAAACTTCCTCAGCTATTTATACTAAACTGATATGCTATGGTATTGCACTCAGAATAGCTTTATTTAAAAATTGTGATGTGCAAGATATTAATGATTAATTCCGCACTCAAAGGTTTTATTAAGACTTGGCACCCATCTCAATCACCGCACTCCGCATAAAATTAAGCCGTTCTTCAAAGTCAATTTGCTTAATTTTGTCTACAAATTGCTGAGTTTCAGAAGGCAATTGATAGTCAGAAGGTACTTGGATAACTGTACCATTATCCATTCCTTGTGCTAACCTGAGCCAGATATCCAGCTTAGAGCTAGAACTCATTGAAGTGTAAGCATGAGTAATCGGATTGTCTGCTCCGGTAATAATATCACGTTGTGCTTGTAGCTGTTGCTCTGGTGGCAATGCTTGGATTTGATGGAAGACAGCCGCAGCATCTTCTTGGGCAGAAGTAGCATTTGCTGGTGTTAATTTATCTTTGATATCTAAATAACCAAACCACAAAATTGCTAGTTGAGTATCTGCATCAAATTGCTGGAAATTTTGTAATGCTTCTTTAGAGATATTGTTGGTTGTAAACGTCATGAAACTCTCCGATTATGTTAGTTCAATCTTGCTTTTTTTCAAAAATGAGGATTTGTTGTTCCTCACCATTAAGTTTTACTAAGTTGACAACAGGCAGTTAACCATGCCAAAGATAGATATAGGGATCAATACTGATGAGAGATGTCGCTACACCATCTAACCTACAACCAGCAATAGTAAAATTTTGATCAACGGCAGATACAAAACAAATCAATTCCTAACTGGTAAAAGCTTTAAGCCTATTTTTATGCGGTCTATAAAATACAATTAAGAATATTATTTGAGAAAATAAATACTATCAAAAAAAATGAATTTATAAATTGATGATTTAATTTAAGCTTTCATCTAACCTTTGGGGTAATAAAAATACTACTAACCTATAGTCGCTCTACAGTAAAAACGGAATAAACAAAATTAATTTCTCTCCACATACCGCTTCAACTCACGAGCCATTTACATTTATACGACTGATATTTTGGGGATAATACTTGCTAAATTACTCCCTTCCGACTAGAAGATTACCATCATATTCTTCTTCTTCCTTGGCGTCCTTGGCGTTTTGGCGGTTTTTAAAATAGGTATAAAAACTCGCCATGATTGCGTGTTAATCGCATCCGTATGTAAATGATGACAATTGCTAGCTGTTTGCTTGGATAGGCTGGAGGCATTTATATTAATCTGACTAAGATATCCAGCACAGGAAAGTAGCAGTATGGTCAGCTTAAACCCCAATTCTAGCTTTAGTGTCACAATGCGCTTAGAAGTTCCCAATCGTGCTGGGATGTTAGCCAGCGTTACTCAAGCGATCGCAGCTTTAGGCGGTAATATTGGACAAATTGATTTAATTGAGCAAACCCGTAAAATTACCATCCGTGACATTGCGATTGATGCTTCTAGCAGTGAACACGCGGATCAGATTGTTAACGTAGTTAAAGCACTTCCAGACGTAAAGTTAGTTAATTTCTACGATCGCACCTTTAACTTGCATCAGGGCGGCAAAATTAGTATGCAGAGCAAAATCCCGCTAAAATACCAGTCGGATTTAGCAATGGCATATACTCCTGGTGTTGGTAGAGTATGTATGGCGATCGCACACGATCCAGAAAAAGTGCATACTCTTACCATCAAAAGCAACACCGTCGCTATTGTCACCGATGGTAGTGCAGTTTTAGGATTAGGTAACTTAGGCGCAGAAGCATCTATGCCTGTAATGGAAGGCAAAGCGATGTTATTTAAAGAATTTGCTGGTATTGATGCCTTTCCCATCTGCCTAGATACCCAAGACACAGATGAAATTGTTCAAACAGTAAAAAATATTGCCCCAGTATTCGGCGGTGTCAATTTAGAAGATATTAGCGCCCCTCGTTGCTTTGAAATTGAAGCGCGACTGCGACAAGAGTTAGATATTCCGGTATTTCATGACGATCAACATGGTACTGCCATTGTCTCTCTAGCAGCTTTAATCAACTCCTTGAAGCTAGTCAAAAAATCTTTACATGATGTCCGCATTGTAATTAATGGTGCGGGTGCTGCGGGAGTTGCGATCGCGCAATTACTCAAAAAAGCAGGCGCTACCACTATTTTAATGTGTGATTCCAAAGGAATTCTCTCAACCAGTCGTACAGATCTCAACAAAGAAAAGCAAGACTTTGCAGTAGAAGTTAGTGGCAGTTTAGCAGATGCTATGCAAGGCGCGGATATCTTCTTAGGTGTTAGCGCCCCTGGTGTAGTAACACCAGAAATGGTACGCTCAATGGCAAATAATCCCATTGTGTTTGCAATGGCTAATCCTATCCCTGAAATTCAGCCAGAATTAGTTACAAATGATGTAGCTGTGATGGCAACAGGACGTAGCGACTATCCTAATCAGATTAATAATGTCTTAGCGTTTCCAGGTGTATTTCGCGGTGCATTAGATTGTCGCGCTTCTGCAATTACCACCAGTATGTATTTAGAAGCAGCGAGTGCGATCGCATCCTTAATTAATCCTGCCGATCTTAATCCTGAATATATCATCCCCTCAGTGTTTGACAAGCGAGTTGCCCCTGCTGTAGCTGCTGCTGTTCAAAAAGCCGCCCGTACAGATGGTGTTGCCCGCTGTTAAAAAATATAAGACTTACGCACCTACAGCCTGAAACCTAGAAGGGGAACATTCAAAGTTTCCCTTTTTAAGGGTATTTAGGGGGATCTCTGCGTAAGTCTTGAATATTGACTTAATTTTCGTCCTTTGTCTATACTTAGGCACAACTTCTAGTTGCCAAAGGCGAAATCTCAGTTTTACAAGCTGTAGTTTTCTTTAAATCACACAAATCTCTAAATTTAAACCTATCCCGAAAAATATCAAGGCAAAATACTTAAATGAACTGTCTGCGACAACAACTATTACTTAACAGCTTTTGGATAACTAACTGTGTAATAGTATTCATAGCACAACCTGTAAAAGCTCAAGTTGTACAAGTTACTGGTATTCGACTTAACCCAACGCCTAATAGTCTTAACATTATCTTAGATACTACTGGTGAGGTATCCCCCCAAGTATCAATTTCTAAATTTTGTAATACCCTGACTGCTGAAGTTGCTAATACTCGGTTAAATTTACCCCAAGGCACTATTTATCACCAAAATAATCCCTCGGCGGAAATTACGGCAATTACTCTTCACCAAACCGTAGATAACAAACTTCAGGTGATAGTTAATGGGAAAGTAGCTATACCACAAGTTGAAGTCAATCAAAGCGATCGCACTTTAGTTTTTAGTTTAACTACAGCTAATAATACTACTGCGACACAGCCTAATCTTACACCTGCATCACCCAATCCTAAAACAACTAATAATACTACTGCGATACAGCCTAATCCTACACCCGCATCACCCAATCCTGAATTAAACGACCAATCAATTGAGGAAATCATCGTTATTGGACAGAGATTAGCTACATCTACTCCCGTTTATAGAATCTCCCAAGAACAAATTGCCAAGCAAGGATCTAATACTGTTGCAGAAGTATTAAGAGGACTACCTGGATTTGCGATCAACGATGTTGGTTTCGGCGCAGATATTCATACAGGTACTTATTACCGAGGACATTCTATTAATCAATCAGTTTTTTTACTCAACGGTAGACCAATTGGCAGCAATATTAACACCTATCACGGTACAACTGATCTAAATAGTATTCCTGTAGAGTCAATAGAAAGAGTGGAATTATCAAGTGGTACAAGTTCCACTCTTTATGGTTCCGAAGCTTTTGGAGGAGTCGTTAATATTGTCACCAAACAAGGTCAAAATGCCCCGCGACTCAATGGTTTATTAGAATATGGTTCTTTTAATCAATCTAACTATCGGATTAATTACGGCAGTGTTATTGGTGCTGCTAATTTTAATTTTGGATATGAAAAATTATCAGCGGATAACCGTTATCCTGTCCCAGTTGGTGCAGCCAATCGTGACTCTGAAGGTTTTCTGTTTAATGGTGATACCGCAACTAACAATTACTATGGCAATTTGACATTACCAATAAATTCTCGCAACACTATCAGTTTAGATGCTTCTAAAATTAGCAGTCGTCGCGGTTTACTTTATTTTGGATTTCCACTTCAAAAAGATCGGTTAGACCACGATTTGTTTAATATCGGCTTATCTGCAACAACTTTATTAGGAAATGCCGAAGATTCTATTTTAAAAACAACACTTTCTTATAACCAAGATTATTTTAATACTTATGGGCCAACTCAAAATATTTATACCCGTTCAGGTAGTTTAAATTCACAGGCGATCGCAGCCAGAATAGAACATCAATGGCAAATAAGCAATCCCTATAATCTGAGCTGGGGTTTAGATTTAAAAAACTCTTACTTAACAGGGGAAGTTATTAGTAACGTCCCTAATCGAATTGACCTTAATGAAACAGAAAACAAAAACAGGTTTCAATCCGCCCTCTTTGCTTTAAATACTTTAAAAATTAACAATAATTTTCAAGTTGAACTAGGGTTAAGAGAAAATTTTACCAGTGAATTTGGTAATTATTTAAATCCCACTTTTGGCACAAGATATGCTGTTACACCAAATCTGGTTTTACGTGGCAGTTGGGCTTCTGAACAACGCAATCCTGGTTTAGACCAATTATATATATATGATACAGTTCATAACTGGCTGCCCAACCCAGACTTACAACCAGAAACAGGTTCTTCTTGGACAGCAGGAGTAGACGTACAATTTTCTAATAACTTAACAGGACAATTTACCTACTTTGCTAGTAGTTTAAATGACCGACTAGGAGTGCAAGCAGGTAAATGGGCTAATATTGGTCTGGTAAATACCAACGGGTTAGAAGCAGCACTTAGATATAGAATTACTCCTGAATGGTCAACATTTTTTAACTACACTTATACAGATGCAAAAATTGAAACTGGAGCCGAAAAAGGCTTACAGTTAGGTTTAATTCCCTTTTCAGTTGGACAACTAGGAATTGGTTATGAACGTCAGGGATGGCAATTAAATTTATTTGCTAGTTATAATAGTGGCTCGCGCAGAGCTATTTTTAATAATCCTGGTCAACAAAATACAGAGATTTCACCATCATTTTTGAACTTAGATCTAAGTAGCCGTATTCCTGTAGCTAAAAATATAGGTTTAACAATTAATTTAGAAAATTTAGCAGATGCAACTTACGAAAAAGCTAATCGAATATATCAGCCTGGTTTAACATTCAGAGTCGGTTTACAGTCAAATATTTAAATATTGGTAGTACTTACACAACTATAAAATATTAACCAATCTAACAGAAAGTTCTATATTTAGTTAGATTTCTCTAATCTAGCACTCCAGATAGAGCTTTAATTTACCTACAATTGAAACAATAGGGAAAAATACCGTATTCTCCCCTGACAAATGAGCTTTAATTTTTTTGACATATTTTGGGTTATTTTACTATTTAGTTCTTTTCAACCCATGTGGCAACGCCGTCAGTTAGAAGCTAGACGAGTTCAAGCGTTGCAGGAGTTTGAGCGAGGACGTAACAGTAGAGTAATTTTACTAATTCACCGCCAAGAATCGATCAGCTTATTAGGAATTCCTATATCTCGTTACATTACAATTGAAGACTCAGAACAGGTGCTAAGAGCAATTCGCTTAACACCTCCAGATGTACCTATTGATTTAATTTTGCATACTCCTGGTGGATTAGTTCTCGCTACCGAACAAATTGCCAGAGCACTAATTAGACATCCAGCTAAAGTAACCGTATTTGTACCTCACTATGCGATGAGTGGCGGCACAATGTTAGCATTAGCAGCAGATGAAATAGTTATGGATGCTAATGCCGTTTTAGGCCCTGTTGATCCCCAATTAGGTAACTTTCCAGCAGCTAGTATTCTCAAAGTAGTTCAAGATAAACCAATCGGGGACATTGACGACCAAACTTTGATCATGGCAGATTTATCGCGCAAAGCAATTCAACAAGTACAACGATTTGTGCGTACTCTGCTCAAAGATAATATCCCCCAGCCAAAAATTGCTACGGAAAATATCGAAAAAATTATTGATGCCCTCACCACAGGTCAAGTCACCCATGATTATCCCGTGACTGCTGAGGAAGCATCTGAACTTGGTATGCCGATTACGGAGGGGCTACCAATGTCAATCTATAACTTGATGGAATTATATCCCCAATCTCAAGGTGGACGACCTTCAGTGCTATACATTCCCCTACCCTACCAAAATCGTCCAGCTATGCCTGAACCAAAAGGTACACCAATACCACAAGAAGCTAAGTTTTAATGGTTTGGGGATTGGTGAGTAGGGACTGGTGATTGGAAAAAAGCCTGTAATCATCAGCATTTGGTTACTATGTAATTCTTTAAACCTGCGTAACTCCTGTTTTAACTAAAAATCTGCATGGGTTTGTCCCTGCGGATTATTTTTTTTCAAACCCTCTGCGAACTTTGGTTCTGATTTTATAGTTTTTAACGTTACCCTACTCAATAAGGAGGATTTTCTACTTATACTCTGAAACCTTTTTAGCTTCTTGATTAAGTTTCTGGCGAACTTCTAAAGTAGCTATACCAGTTTGTGGTAGCAGAAACCTTCTTTGAAACTCTCTAATCGCCGCTTCCGTACGAGGGCCATAAAACTCATTATTCGGTAGAGGCGGATCTGGTTGAACCACTACATTCAAGTTATTTTGAAGATTGACAATCAAATCAGCAGCTAAATCTTGAGTTTGGGAGTTAACTGTGCCATCAACAGCAAGATTATTCTGCTCCTGAAATTCTCGGATAGCTCTTTTACTCGCTGTATCATTCAGGGTCTCTCCTAACTCCACCGGATATCCTAAACTATGCAATAAAGTGCGAAATTCACTAGGGCTGTAGTTACGGCTACGGATAGCTAAGGCTGGAGCGTAATCAAAGAAGCTGATTGTTAAACTTAATGTAACTAATGCAAAAGTGGTTACTAAACTACTCCACATAGTTCTCAAACCTACCTTATTCGTTAATACTTTAATTGTAAGCAACCTCAGCCTTGACTGTTTATTAAAAATACTTACTAATAAATTAACCTAAATTATGTCATCCTTAGTCAAATTCCCAGTCAGTACCAAAACATCTCGCCCCAAAATTTGGTTTGAACGGGTAATGGCACTTTTGGCATTAATAAATTTTGGGATAGTTTTGTTTGATTACAGCTATATTCCTTTACGGAACTTCTACTTAAAAGAACTTCCCCGCCTGACAAAATTATACGATCCTGTAAAAGCCATTGAACCCAATCGTGATACAGCAAAATATCTTGCCACAGTAGAACAACTTAAAGCTGAGGTAAAACAAGCAGGGTTACAGTCACCCAAAGTTGAATCATTACTACAACAACTACGCCAACTCAGCGTAGACATGATTGATAAAAATCCTTTTGAAATTGCCAATAAAACTGGCACTTTGGAAAAAATAAAGAACCAAATGCGCCGTCATGTGCAGCAGGAATCATCTAAGGAAGCATTTCAAATATTTTGGAGTAAAAAGTATTTATCTCAAGCAAACTGGTCAAAAGAAATTACTTTTTACGATAAAAACATTCAGCCATTACTGGCAACAAATTATTTTCGTCCTTATGGAGAAACAGGGGATTTCGTTGACTATTTTTGGCTAATTGATATTTGGTTTATAATTATATTCGGTTTTGAATTTTTAATTTGCACATACTACATTCATCGTCGTAATCGTGGCTTAACTTGGCTAGAGGCAATGCTATGGCGCTGGTATGATGTATTTTTGTTATTACCAGTATGGCGATCGCTCCGTATAATTCCCCTTGTAATTCGCCTTCATCAAGCACGTTTGGTAAATCTTCATTCACTACAGGCGCAAGTTAACTACGGCTTCGTGAGCAATTTTGCGGAAGAATTGACAGAAGTAGTAGTAATCCGAGTTATTAACCAAATGCAAGCAGCAATTCAGCGAGGTGATTTAAAAGATTTACTATCCAATCGTGTAGCTCACACTTACATTGATCTTAATAATATCAATGAAGTAGAAGCGATCGCCAACGTCCTAGTCAAAGTCACAGTATACAAAGTACTACCCAAAATTCAGCCTGACTTAGAAGCAATTCTCAGGCATAGCCTCAACAAAGTTTTAGATCAATCTCCTATATACCGCAATCTTAAGCAAGTTCCAGGGCTAGGAAACTTACCTATCCAATTAATTGACCAACTAATTAATGAAGTTTCTCAGTCTGCCTACAGCGCCATCAAAGACACACTAGAAGATCCTGTGGGAGCCAAACTTTCTCAAGATTTAGTGCAGCATTTTAGTGAAGCATTAGGAACAGAAATCCAAAGGCAACAGACATTACAAAAAATTCAATCGCTACTATTTGACCTCTTAGAAGAAATCAAGATAAATTACGTCCAAGATTTGTCTGAGGAGGATTTACAGACACTATTACAACAAACTCGACAAATCCGAAAAACTCCTCACAAAAACAAGTAGAAAATTATAACTCAGAAACCAGATAACCCTGCGGCTCTTCTTATCTCCTATCTCTCCCAGAGGATAAGAGCCGCCGTGTTAGAATTGTAAATAACTCAAGCTCGTAGGCTCAATGGTTAAATAGACCAGAGATGTACTAGGAATTGCTATCCAATGGATCGCTATATACCTATGGGTTATTACGGATATAGCAGGTAGACCTGCCGTATCAGTTGAACCTCCACCACTTTAAAGTGTGGGAGTGTCAACACTAAACTTCTTGGAATAACTTCGCAGGAAGTGGGTCGAGACCCACTTTTTTTATTGGGGGTGTTCAATGACTCATCCTTTAATTCCACAAATTATTGATTTGGCAACTCCGATAGCAGCAGATCTGGGGTTGGAGTTAGTTGGTGCAGTTTTTCAAACCAACCAAAGTCCACCAGTACTCCGCTTAGATATCCGAAACCTGAACTCAGATACTGGGTTGGAGGACTGCGAACAAATGAGCAAGGCGATAGAAGCAAGTCTAGACGCAACAAACATCATCCCTGATGCTTATGTGCTAGAGGTTTCAAGTCCTGGGATCTCACGACAACTAACTACAGATCGCGAGTTTATTTCCTTTAAAGGTTTTACCGTGATTATTACCACCTCAGAATCATTTGAGGGCAAAACTGAGTTCAAAGGTAAGTTAGTTAGCCGAGATGAAACATTCGTTCATCTAAATTTAAAAGGTCGCGCGATCGCTATTCCTGGCTTGTTAGTCACTAAAGTTCTACTTGATGAAGCTAAATGAGTATAAGTAAGGCAAGTATTCACTGCTGCTTGATTATAGCCAGGGGGTAGGGCGCAGAAAACATTTTTACAAGCAGCAGTTCCAAGTTACAAACAACTGCCCATTGTAGACAAAATCTCCCTTACTCCAAATTTTATTTAGTTGAAAGCCAACCCTCTATCGGTAGTCTTTTCCGCTAGAGTGCTGCTTTGTTTCCTGGCTGTTCAGATTTTGCCCAGACAGGAAATATCGCAGGGTAAACCTGTGATATTTCCTGATTATTTGTTCAAAAAACGGAGGTTTTCCGATGTCGTTAGTTAGTTTACCTGGTCTTAAAGACCTAATTGAAGGTATTAGCCGAGAGCGTAACCTACCCAGGCACGCTGTCAGCGAAGCACTACGAAAAGCCCTGATGAAAGGCTACGAGCGTTATCGTCGCGCTCAACGCCTCGATCGCTTTCATTTTGAGGAAAACTATTTTAACAACTTTGAAGTTGATCTTGATACTGAAGAAGAAGGCTTCCGCGTCCTAGCCACAAAAACTATTGTTGAAGAAGTCACCACCAGCGATCACCAAATTTCTCTGCAAGAAGTTAAAGAAGTAGCAGATGAAGCCCAATTAGGTGACTCCGTAGTTATTGATGTCACACCCGATCAAAAAGAATTTGGTCGGATGGCAGCAATTCAAACAAAGCAAGTTTTATCACAAGAACTGCGGGATCAGCAGCGTCAAATCATTCAAGAAGAATTTGAAGAATTAGAAGGAACAGTATTACAAGCAAGAGTACTGCGGTTTGAACGCCAATCCGTGATTTTGGCTGTCACCAGTACTTTTGGGCAACCAGAAGTAGAAGCCGAACTACCCAAGCGAGAACAACTACCCAACGATAACTACCGGATTAACGCCACATTTAAGGTGTTATTGAAAAAAGTACGTGAAGGCCCACATAGAGGCCCACAACTGATTGTTTCCAGAGCTTCTGCTGGTTTAGTAGTATATTTGTTTGCCAACGAAGTGCCAGAAATTGAAGACGAAGTTGTCCGTATTGTTGCTGTAGCCAGAGAAGCTAATCCACCTTCTCGTCATGTTGGCCCCCGTACTAAAATCGCTGTTGATACACTAGATAGAGATGTTGATCCAGTAGGAGCTTGTATTGGCGCTAGGGGTTCTAGAATTCAAGTAGTAGTCAATGAATTACGCGGTGAAAAAATAGATGTCATTCGCTGGTCTCCTGATCCTGCTACCTACATCGCTAACGCTCTTAGTCCCGCACGAGTTGATGAAGTCAGGCTAGTACATACCGATGAACGTCAAGCTCACGTCTTAGTAGCCGAAGATCAACTAAGTTTGGCAATTGGTAAAGAAGGACAAAATGTGCGCCTTGCGGCGCGTTTGACTGGTTGGAAAATTGACATTAAAGATTCTGCTAAATATGACTATGCAGCAGAAGCAGCCAAAATTGAAGCGCAGAAACAGGCAACCGCTTGGGATGAAGAAGAAGTTGAGGAAGAAATTGATGTCATGCCAGAAGTGGATGATGAACTAGAACTAGAACATTCAGAAGAAGAAGCGATGATCTAGTTCATCCCAACATTAAAGGCGGTCTGGCAAAAAAATATTTTGCCAGAATCAGCCCAATAGTTAAATTTTGATAAGAAAATAGAGATGGAACCTAACTACCGACGTTGTGTAAGTTGTCGTCAAGCGGCACCGAAGGCAGTATTTTGGCGAATTGTCAGAGTTTATCCATCTCAGCAGGTAGAATTAGATCAGGGGATGGGTCGTTCTGCCTATCTCTGTCGCCAAATGACTTGTCTTGAGGCAGCTAAAAAGAAAAATCGTTTGGGTCGCTCGCTCAAAGCTCCTGTGCCAGAACATATCTATATAACTTTATGGCAGCGTTTAGCCACGAGTTAACTGCATAGCATCTCTCAATCACAGGTTCCATGAGCGCCGATAGTTATAACCACTCTCACTTCCTCATTCTGGGATTACCCAAGGAGTAATATAAACTAGCAGGCTGCAATTAAGAGATTGCTAGTTAATATGAAGTGAGGAGTGATTATTCACAACTCACCAACTACAAGTTATTAGTAAACAGATTGATTAATAGCATTATCGTCCCTCTGCCCACACCGAATAACAAATTTACCCTCAAAATCTGGCAGCAGAGGTGGGTAAGTTTAGGATTGAGATATAAGCATCTGAGCAAGTGGCAAACTAGAAAAGAAGTAATGACTAAGCGCCACAGTGAGCCACTGTTTGCGAATCCTATCTCACTTTTTTAATTATTTGTGCAAAATTATAAAAGAAGAGTTGGGTACGGGGGGCGTTATCTGGGTAAATTTAACCACTCAGAATTAGATTTTTTGGCTTATTAAAGGAATAATCATTTAGTTGAGTTGGAGTTAAACCTTAGAAAGTAGGATGCAGATGAACAAAAATTTAAATTCATTTAAGCATTTAGTCAAAATGTGAAAACTGGTATGACGGGGGGATAGTGGATGAACAACGGCAAAGTGAGAATTTACGATTTATCGAAGGACTTGAATTTGGATAACAAAGATATTCTGGTAATTTGTGATCAGCTAAATATTGCAGTCAAAAGCCATAGCAGTACAATTTCAGAATCCGAAGCAGAGCGCATTCGCGCTGCTTCGGAAAAATATTCACCTCGTCCAGCAATAGCTAGACGAGTTAACAGTACCGATCCAACAGAACGTAGACCAGGAGCGCCGTCAATGCAAGGTAATGGGCGCAATAACATTGAACAAAAGCCACAAATTCTACAAATTAAGCATAGACCTAATTCCGGTTCTGACTCGACAGAATCGGAAATGAAGCTAGCGGCTCCTCCTCAACTGCCAGTAAGGCAGTCAACGACAGCACCTATAAAGCCATCGACAGTCAGTCGCCCTGTACGTCAATCTGACCAGCAGAATGCTATCCCACAAGAAGGGACAGGGGAAAATTCAACAGCAGATGAGTCTGCTGCCAAAGTGGTTAAAAGCCCAGTTAATAAAGCATTAACCCCTAAACCTGCAACAGCTAAAGTTTCGGCTCCTCCTGTAGTCGCACCAGCCCCAGAACCAAAACCTCAACTGGTAGAACCTCCAGCGCGACAAACAGTTGCTGCCAAAAATTTTGGTATAGATCAGCATTTAGCACAAGAGGCAAAACTTGATAAGCCTGTTCTGAAAAAAGCTAAAGTCGAACAATCGGCGGCGGTTGGCACTAGAATTCCATCTCCTGCTAAACCTGCTGGTGAGAAAAAGCCGATTTCCAAACCAGAGCAAGTAGCCGCTCCAGTACTGCCAGATCTACAACGTCCTCAAAGGACTGTCCGCCCCCCACTAGCACCAGGAAGCAAGCCAGAAATAGCTGCCAGAGGTGCAGATGGGCAAAGAATTCCTAGGCGACCTGGATCTCAGCCGGAAGGTTCGGAGAATCAAGATTCAACCATCGAAACGTTGGATTTAGATCTCAAACGACCAACTCCACCACGCCAGGTTAAGAAAACCAAAACGTGGGAAAAGGAAGAGGAAGAAGATACAGATATTGCTAAGAAGGCTCCAGCAAAAGCCAAGCGGCGCACGCCACTCATCATTGAGGATGATGATGAAGATTTGGATTCTGCATTAAATGCGCTTACCCCAGCGTTAGTGAGCCTCTCAGTAGCTCGTCCGCCTAAGCAAAAAGTGGCATCAACGCCATCAACTGCGCCTGCTGCCAGAGCTAAAAAACCCAAGACAGACCGAGGCGAGCAAAAAGTAGATAGCCGCGATCGCCGTCGTGAGCAAAAACCTGTTGAAGAACGTCCAGAAAAAATTGTTTTGACAGGCAGTTTGACAGTTCGGGAACTAGCTAATGCTTTAGCTGTACCCGAAACAGAAATTATTAAAAAGCTGTTCTTTAAAGGAATGGCGATTAATATCACCCAAACTCTGGATATACCCACCGCGACGATGGTAGCGGAGGATATGGGTGTGGCAGTGGAAACGGCTGAAGAACAAGCCCCCGCCACAAAAGTGACGGAGATGATCGATGCGGCTGACCTAGAAAATCTCATCAAGCGTCCGCCAGTAGTGACTATTATGGGTCACGTCGATCATGGTAAAACTACCCTGCTTGATGCTATTCGTAAAACGAAAGTAGCTCAAGGAGAAGCGGGCGGTATTACCCAACATATTGGTGCATACCATGTAGATGTTGACCATGAAGGGGTAACTCAGCAAGTAGTGTTCCTCGATACACCTGGCCACGAGGCGTTTACCGCTATGCGGGCGCGTGGGGCAAGAGTAACTGATATCGCGGTGCTAGTAGTAGCAGCAGATGACGGTGTTAGACCTCAAACAATTGAAGCTATCCGTCACGCTCAAGCGGCAGAAGTTCCCTTGGTGGTTGCGATCAACAAAGTTGATAAACCAGAAGCGCAACCGGATCGAGTTAAGCAAGAATTAACAGAATTTGGTTTAGTTTCAGAAGAATGGGGCGGACAAACCATTATGGTTCCAGTTAGTGCGCTTAAAGGCGAAAACCTGGATACACTGCTGGAAATGATTTTGTTAGTATCAGAAATCGAAGAACTTTCTGCTAACCCAAATCGACCTGCTAGAGGTACGGTGATTGAAGCTCATCTAGATAAGGCTAAAGGCCCTGTTGCTACCCTGTTGGTACAAAATGGCACACTGCGTGTGGGTGATACCCTTGTTGCAGGTCATGTATTTGGTAAGGTACGGGCAATGGTAGATGACCGAGGCGTAAGGGTTGAAGCTGCTAGTCCATCCTTTGCTGTAGAGGTTTTGGGCTTGAGTAATGTCCCTGCTGCTGGTGACGATTTTGAAGCTTACGCTAGTGAAAAAGAAGCTCGCGCGATCGCTCAAGAAAGATCCGATCAGCAACGCCAGTCTCGTCTACAACAGATGATGGCATCACGCCGCGTTACCCTCAATTCTCTCTCCGCACAAGCTCAAGAAGGAGAACTCAAAGAACTTAACTTGGTCTTGAAGGCAGACGTTCAAGGTTCTGCGGAAGCAATTCTGGGATCATTAAAACAACTGCCACAAAATGAAGTCCAAGTTCGAGTGTTGTTAGCCAATGCTGGCGAAATCACCGAAACAGACGTAGACTTAGCTGCTGCTAGTGGTGCTGTAATTATTGGATTTAACACTACCCTGGCTACTGGCGCACGGGCTTCTGCTGACCAATCAGGTGTTGATATCCGCGAATACAACGTCATCTACAAGTTGTTGGATGATATTCAAGGTGCGATGGAAGGTCTGCTTGAGCCAGAGATGGTGGAAGAACCCCTCGGTCAAGTGGAAGTCCGAGCCGTATTTGCCGTTGGTCGTGGTGCTGTTGCAGGCTGCTATGTACTATCAGGTAAGGCAATTCGTAACTGCCGCATCCGAGTACATCGTGGCGGTAAGGTGATTCATGAAGGTGGGCTTGATTCCCTCAAGCGCATTAAGGAAGATGCCAAGGAAGTTAATGCTGGCTATGAATGTGGTATTGGCTTAGATCGTTTCAACGATTGGGCTGTTGGTGACATTATTGAAACCTACCAACTCGTGAGTAAGCGACGTACCCTTTCACCTGCTTAAGAAAAGTTGGGATTTCGGATCTGGGATGTAAACTTGGCTAATGAACCTTCTGAAGTTCTAAACGAACGAGTAGTACATCCTCGATCCCAAATCTCAATTGCTTATGCGCTCTTCTTGGTCTGAACCTTTTTTGTGGATTCATTTAGCGGGATTAGCAGTTCTGCCACTTTTGCTAGAGTTATGTTGGCTGTGCTTGGCTGTAGGCGATTCCCAATTACCTGTTTGGGTAGAATTCCTTTTAGTTGCTGGTATTGGAATTGCACCAATTTTGTGGATGCAATTAACCCGTCCTTTCTATATCTTTAGCATCTTGGTACTGGCACTCAAGCCAAATCAGCTAACATCTGATCAGCAACGCCTACTTAGCTTATTTAAAACGCCCATCCATCAGTGGCTTGCCAGTGTGGGCGCTATTTTAATGTTGGGAGTGTTGTGGCAAATTTATCAAGTAGCGCCTGTGGCTACAATTGTGGGTTTTCCACTAACGTCGCGATCGCTAGGGCTATTATTAGCTGGTTTAGCTTTCCTAGCCAGCAATTTGTTCTTACAAGTGCCGCTTAGTGTCCTGCTGGTTCTACTGACTAGCGAGGCTAAGTTAGCTATTACAGAACCATTTCCTGTAGTAAGAATATTTCAGGATTTTACCGTTCCTGGTTGGCAGGTTAATCGGATATTACCAATAGCTGACAAAAAGTTAGCTGCGGTTAATAATGACACGCCACAAATAACACCTGAGCAAGAGTAAAGAATCGAGAAAAGGCAAGATTTCAGTATATTGTAGAGACGTGATATATCACGTCTTTAGTTTAAGTTTTGCCTTTTCAATAGAATGTTTAGTTAATAATATTATATTCATCAGCCCGAAATTTAGCTATAGCAACCGTCAAGGCAGTTAAAACAAAATCTATTCCTAAAGCTTTGGTAACAAAGGCTTTTAAAAAAGCTGACTGCTGTGCGCTCTGCGCCATGGCGTAGCTATCATCTGAGTGCTGGCCGTTATAAATATATGTATAACTGGAAACAAAATTATAATTTCTAGTTAAGCTATGCTAAAAGATGAGTATATAAAAATTGATAGCCAATTTCTAATCTAAAGTCCTCAATAGCATCCAATAAGGTATATATGGCTAACTTTCCTGCCTCCACTTCTTCTACAATCTGCCAAGATCCCCAAATTTGGCAAAGTCTTAAAGTTGCGATCGCATCTAGTTCAGGATTTCAGCGTTGGCAGTTGGAACACGTGCTAGATGAGCAACTGCAAGATTTTAGTCTGGATCATCGCGTGCGCCGTTATTTAAGGGAAACTCTTGAAACCCTGGCTTATTAAAGAGGCAGCGATGCAGAAGGCAGATCAATTCAATAATTAATAACTTCTGCATGGGGCAGGATTAACTTTAAATAATTTTTGCAATAGACATCTCCAGAAATTAAAGGTATGTTACCTAATTGTTTAAGCGGAGATGTCTAATCTAATATATATTTCATGCTTCAAAACCTTGGTAAGCGCCTTGCCAGTTGGTTAAGTTGGTTATAGACTTCAACAAGGCGATCGCCCTCTACATGAACCTGTTGGGTAGGATAATTTTGTAGAGTTTCTATTAATGTAATCTTACCGTCCACAAGAGCAGAGCTAACTAAAGCTGATCGCAAAGATTGTCGATTGGCAAGATTATCAGGAGTATGAATTACCTGAGAAATTTCATCTAATAGCACTTCTCCTACAGGAGTATTCAGCAGCCGATATAAAAGAAAAGGATTTACTTTCACTTCTTCGTTCAAAGGGCGACGTACATCCTGGGGCGCTGTTCCTGCCATCTTTAGGTAAGATCCTACAGACGTTGAAACTTCACCTGTTTTGGCAAACCTTGCTAGTTCAGGAACAGATACTGATGCTTGCAGAATGCGATACTTCAGTACTACTCGCTCTGAAGCATCTGCACGTAACCCAGATAGCAAAATACTCAAACCGACTGCTAAACCCACGCAACCCTGGATTGATAGTAATAAAGAGCGCATAGACAGTTCCAAGACATTATATATATATGTGACGAGATCGAGTTGCAGTAAGTTGCCGTTTTGCGATCTTGTTAAAGTTGCCCTGCTCACACTTTTTATAGTCCCGAAGGGGAACTAAAAATATTATTACTCGGTCATCAATATAGTCAATAGTAAACAATTTAAAAATTAGGATAATGCCTGCGTATTTTCTATAAATATATATTTTAGAAAATTTGTTCGCCGCATAAACTTAGATGATTTATCTCTTAATTAAAATGCTTAAACTCCAGTCTTTTGTGAGCAATAAACTCCGAAATTGAGAGTCATTTGAGATAAATTTTACAGCTTTAACTGAGAAAGATTTGAATGCAAATTTTTACTCAATTGCACTCTGGGGTAGATTAGCCAGCATTAAATTTTAAATAATATTGCCTTGGCTAGTTGCCTGTTTCTGGTCTCTAATGATAAAAACTCAAATATTGAATAGTGGGAGAATTTTCCTTTGTATTTGCAATTACTTGCGGGCAATTGGCGATCGCTTACTCTTGCTACATCTTATTTAAGCACTGAAGTTTACACCATCAGCTTATTTCAATCACCTAGTTTCCTAACCTTACACTAATTAATCACAATGACAGGCATCAAAATAATGAAAAATACCGCTAATCCATTTAATTCCTCAATTATTACGCCTGCCCAGCCTGTTAAACATCATGCTAATAACTTTAAGCTGGGCGTGTCTTTACTGAGTGCAATATGTTTGTGGTCAGGTGGAGCTTTGACAATGATAGCTCAAGCAAATCCAGCACCACCAATAGTTACGGCTCAGATACCCGCAGGCACAAACGTTATTTATGTCAACCTAGCCACTGGTACAGATAGTGATAGTGCTGGCAGTACTGAACAGACACCACTACGTACAATCACCGCAGCCCTCCAAAGAGCAGAGGCGGGTACAGTCGTGCAATTGGCAAATGGGTCATACACAGCTAACACAGGCGAAGTATTCCCAATTGTAGTTCCTAGAGGCGTGACTCTACGTGGTAATCCATCTACCCAAGGTCAAACAGTAGCAATTATTGGTGGAGCTAATTATGTTAGCAGTACAGAAGCAAATCAAAACGTGACACTTCTGGCAGAACAAGACAGTGTTATTACTGGACTTACCATTACCAACCCTAACACTCGTGGCACTGGTTTATGGATTCAATCTACTAACCCTCGTGTGACTAATAATACCTTTTCTAAAAATAAGCGTGAGGGTATTTATGTTACCGGAAATGCTAACCCCAAAATCGAAGGCAACGTATTTATAAATAATGATGGTCAAGGCATTTCTCTTGTGAGAACTTCTCAAGGAGAAATTCGCGATAACTTGTTTCAAAATACGGGTTTTGGGATTGCCGCTACTGACCAGACATCACCTTTAATTGTACAAAACCGAATTTTACAAAACGTTGATGGAATTGTTGTCGCCTCCAGTGCTACTCCTACAATACGGAATAATGTCATTGAGGGTAATCAACGAGATGGTGTTGTCGTAATTAGCAATGCTCAACCTAATTTAGGCACCACAGACAATGCTGGAGAAAATCGCATTAGCAACAACGGTCGCTATGATATCCACAATGCTACAAGCAGCAACATCTTGCTTGCTTACGGTAATAATTTTGATCCCACACGCATTCGTGGTCGTGTGGAGTTTACCAACACACCACCAGTAGCAGGTCGTTTTTCCGATACCCAAGGACACTGGGCTAATGCTTATATTGAAGCTTTGGCAAATCAGGGTATTATTGCTGGTTTTAATGATAATACCTTCCGCCCCAGTGAGCCTGTTACTCGCGCTCAGTTTGCGGCGATTATCAATAAAGCTTTTACGCCTGCGCCTGAAAAACCTGGGATCAATTTTGTCGATGTCAGCAGCAATTTCTGGGGATATCAAGCAATTCAAACAGCCGCTCGTGGTGGCTTTATCTCTGGTTATCCTGGGAATAAATTTCTCCCTAATCAACGTATCCCTCGTGTCCAAGCACTGGTTTCTCTGGCTAGTGGTTTAAAATTGCGTTCTGATGACACCAGTGTGTTGTCAGTTTATCAAGATAGCTCTTTTATTCCTCAATACGCTACGACAGCAGTAGCTGGTGCCACCGCTAAAGAGCTAGTTGTTAACTATCCCATTGCTAGTAAACTTGATCCTAACCGAGAAGCTACTAGAGCGGAAGTTGCCGCTTTTGTTTACCAAGCGCTGGTGAATGCGGGACGTGCTCAACCTATTACCTCAAGTTATCTGGTGAAAAACCCTCAAACTACTCAGCGTTAATATTTCTTGCGCCGACTTGATATATAGCTATTAGCAGTTAGCTAATAGCTATTAGCTTTTTTTAAAGCCTTTGTTGCCAAGGGTTCAAAATCAAAAATCTCCGCGCCCTATCTAGCTACGGCTATAAATATCAAGTCGGCGTTTTGCAAATATTGAATAAACATCTCCAGAAATTCGAGGTGCTAACCCTTGAACCTCTGTATAGACTAGAAATTATGCACTACGCGATCGCGTCTCTAAATTCATTTTTGGAGATGTTTAATAAACTTATGTATCCTAATTCTGTTCTCGAATTGTCCCAAAACGAGATTAAATGAAGTGAGAACTAATTAGCAGAGCGAAAAAAGTTTAATAGTTCTCGATTGACAGTTTGAGGAACTTCCTGCTGCATCCAGTGACCACAATGCGGTACAAATTTTAGCTGGAAAGGTGCTGAGATCAAATTTTCCATGCCCTGAGTAAGTTTTTGGCTTAACAGGGAATCTTCTTCGCTCCACAAAACTAATGTTGGAACTGTTACAGGTGCTGGTTGGTGATTCCAATTGTGCAGCCAATTTTGAGGAGTAAGCAGTTGGCGATAGTAGCTCACCGCAGCACCAATAACACCTGGTTTCTCTAGAGCTTCCTGATATATTTGATTATCTTCAGCACTAAAAGCTCCTTTGCGAACAGCTAGGCCTCGAAATACATCTTTAACAAAATTTTTGATATTTTGCTGAATTACCCATTCTGGTAGACCAGGAATTTGAAATGCTAAAACATACCAGCTACGACGCAGTTGGTCTAAATTATTACTTAACTCATGCAAAAATCGCTGTGGGTGGGGTGCATTTAACACAGCCAAATGATTAATCACATTAGGAAACTTTTGTGCTAAATTCCAAGCGATCGCACCGCCCCAATCATGACCAGCTATATGCGCTTTAACATATCCCAAACTTTCAATCAAACCTTGGATATCTGCACTCAAGGTATCTAAGTCATAGCCAGTTTTGGGTTTATCGGAATAGTTATATCCACGTAAATCTGGGACTACAACTTTAAAATGACGAGCTAAAGCTGGAATTTGATGTCGCCATGAATACCAAAACTCTGGAAAGCCATGCAGGAGTAAAACTAAATCTCCTTGCCCTTGGGTAACACAGTGTAAGCGAATATTATTTGTTTCAATAAACTGATGTTGCCAGCCTACATCCAGGGATGCGCTATACGGTTGCATACTTAAAGGTAATAATGAGAGGACTTCTATTGATTCCCTAATTTAAGGTTAACATCGTGGGGATCAAATTAAAGTAACCTTTCAATCTTCAATAGCTCAGGCATTAGCAAGTTTAGCTCAATCAGGATTATTGATGATGGAGATTTAGCATCGCTGTGTCACAGGAGGGCGAACTTCCGAAGGTTTAATGGAATATTTGACTAGATTTGCTAGATCCTGTAACTGACTAATGGCTTCAGCACCTTCTAGCTTCATTAGTTCTCTGTCGTCCCGCATTTCTGTCCAGGTAATACCATAATCTGATACTAAAAAGCGAATCAGATGGTTATCCCCCAAGCTAACCATAAACGAGGCGCTATTCATTTGATTACCGCAAGTGTAGCAGGATGCTAAATAGCCTCGCTGTTCTAGCACTGTCGCTAGGGCTTGGAGGTTCATTACCAAATCCTGTACAAATTGACGGTGTTGATCTGCAAGTCGTATAAACACGGTTCCTCTCCAAACACCACACGTAATTGTAAAAATTTTATATTTTCTTAATAATTAACTTTGCAGTCTCAGTATACACCTGATCTGAGTATTAAGAGAGCCTGGGTAGACTGCTAGCCCCTCGTCATCTATGAATTTGATTATCCCTGCACCTCAGTAGACGTGAAGCCGTAAACTTAACTTGCTTGCATCCTAGTGTCAAGCTATCAGATTAATGTTCTACCTATGGAATGACTTATTAGGTAGTAGGTGCTCCTGAAATATAGAAATAAGCTATATCACCCATAAAATTGGCTGACCTCACTTAAATAAATTGTTTCTTTTTTACTTTGATTATGTTGAAAGGAGGCAACCTAGCGCTGCTTAATTGCAGCGCGTCTAGGGATTAACTTATTCGATTTGCCACCAGCCGAATGCTGGCCCAACAAATCTGATGACTAGCCAGTAGACGATGAGGAAGCCAATCCCAATCCAAGCACCTTGGGTACTCCAGTTAACAAACTGTTCTCCTTGACTTTTAGTAATTGGCAGCCACGGAAAGATTTTTGCTTCTTGACCGTATTTTTCTGCTAATGCTTCTTTACGACGCTTTGCTTCACCCATAGAATTTTTTTGAATTTGGCATTGATCATAACTTTTATTTAGGACTGAATAGGGAAGATGAGGGAGAGGCATAGAACACTTTAAAAACCTTCCTTACCTCCTTTATCCCCCTAGCCTCTCTCACCCATCGGTTTTACCCACATCCTTACTGCTACCCTCTAAACCAGTTTTTATCTGGATAGTTAATCCGTGCTAAGGGGCTAAGGGATGCTAAGACTTGCTTTCCATAACTGCGATGGTTGACACGGTTATCGAGAATAGCAACCACGCCTTGTGATTCTCGTACTGGGGCGATCGCACGTTGTAATTCTCTGATTGCTGTTGGTAGCAGATATAAGCGAAACCAATCTTGGCTACGTTGCTTATGGTAAGTTACTCGACCAGCAACTAAAGGATCTTCTAAAGATGGGATCGGCAACGTGGCAATAATTAACATTTGGGGAGAAGGTAAAAGACTTTGATGCTGTCGCCAGAATTCCCAACCACTGATCAGGATACCAGTGCTATCCACGCTGGTATCTTCAACCTGCACCCGTGAACCAAACTCCGATGCCAAAATTGTCGCTACCTGTGCTTTAAGAGGTACATCCCCAATCAAGATCACAATTGGTTTTTTAATTTCAGGACTATGGGGATCGAGTAACACAGTTGCCAACAAAATGCAGATTTGTCTGATTAAAGCTTCTTGGAATTGAGGAGTGTTTGGCATCGGCAACTTATCTGGCACATAAAGTTGAATTAATTCACTTTGGCGATCAGGTGAAAATTTCAAGCAAGTTAATTCTGGTAAACCTAGTTGTTGCCGATAAACAGGTGCTTCTGGATCTATTTCTAATGCTCCTCCTATTAACACTAATGGTTGCTGTGACCATACTTTACTGAGGGCTGTGGCTACCTCTACGGGACTTGAGTAAAGGGAAAACTGCAAAAGCGATCGCGCAACTGATGCCCACATCAACGGAGCCTCTGTTTGCCCACGCAGCCCAAAATTTTTCCACGACGCGGGTAAGTTTAACTTACTGTTCTCAACCGCAGCAATTTGGAGTTTTTGAGCTAAAGAGCGCAAAATATCCTGCTCTGGTTGCTCAATTAGATAACATTCGTAGGGATTGGCAGGGTGCTGAAAAATAGCTTTTGTTAAGCCTACACGGGCATCTCGAATTGAATCCACCAGCTTTGGGAATGCTTCCATCAGTTCATCCCAGTCACCAGGTTGGATACAAGTTGTAAGTTGCTCACGCGCCCATCCTTCTAAATCATCAGCACCATCAATGATTGTAGGAATACCCAGGGGAAAGGATTGATCCCTGCCTAGTTGATCTGCTAACCAAGATTCGGGTGATGTCAGCAGCAACCCCAGAAAGTCTTTATTAGGCAAACTTGAGCCTGTGTGAATAAGTTTGTCTGTCTGAAGCCACTGTTGCAGTTGGGGAATTTCCACCTCAATCAACCGCTGCTGTATGGATACTGGCGTAACTAAAATGACTGCTTCTTTCCAAAGTAACGCTGGTGCTAAATAACTCAAGCGATAGCGTCCGTAAGCATTACCAGTTGGAACCCCTGTTTGAATTAGTGCAGAACGTCCTAGTCTTAGCGCCCGTGCTACCAGCCGCGCCATTGTTAAATGATGAGGCCAGTCAGTAACCAGCCCAGGTGGTAGCTTCTCAGTGTTGCTCTTGGCAAATCGCAGCAAGGCACGCAGGGAGGAATGTACTTCTACCTCAATCACAAGCTCAATTGGCGCAATGCACGCCTCCAGAAATGGACATTAACGTTTAGCTGCCCTATCTAGCATTATTGCTATGGGTTCCATAACGCTTTTTTAATTATGACAATGGCTGATTTTATTCCTGGTGAAGGCAATTAGGTCTGAAATATCTCAAACTGGCTAAGGTTATAGATTCACAACTTCGGTAACTACAGCTACAACTTGACACAAAATGGTTTCATTAGTTAAACTATATGTAGTCATAACGAGTATGACTTTTTGAATTGTTAGTATTTAAGATTTTAATTAACTGGATTACTGGAGCTAAATTTATGATAAAAATTGTTGGTATTGGCGGAAGTTTACGATCAGAATCCTACAGCCAGCAAGCGTTGACGTTAACTGCTCAACGACTAGAAGCACTAGGTGCGGAAGTAGAAATTTTTGATTTACGAACAATGAATTTACCGTTCTGTAATGGGGAGTCTGACTATCCTGACTATCCTGATGTTGAGCGGTTGCGTGAAGCAGTTAAGAATGCCCACGGTTTAATTTTGGCTACGCCAGAGTATCACGGTAGTGTCAGTGGCGTACTCAAAAATGCCCTAGACTTGATGAGTTTTGAACATTTGAGCAACAAAGTCACAGGGTTAATGAGTGTATTGGGGGGTCAATCTAATAATAATGCCCTCAACGATCTCAGAATTATTATGCGTTGGGTACACGCTTGGGTAATACCTGAGCAAGTTGCTATTGGGCAAGCATGGAAAGCTTTTGGTGCTGATGGCAAGTTGCTAGATGAAAAGCTTTCAGAAAGATTCGATCAGTTTGCTCAAAGTCTTGTAGAAAGTACTCAAAAATTACAAGGTATCAATCATGTCTAGCATCCTGGTAGGTACTGACAGGGGTGTTTTTAGGCTGGATAATAACGAGCATGGTTTACAGCACGAAGTAGGAATTTCTACCGCATCGTTTTTAGCAACTGCGGAAGGAAAAGTATTTGCCTTGACTTCGGAAAATGCCTTGTGGGTGCGGACAAACCAAGGCGATTGGCAACTGGTGAATTCCAAGTCTGTAACTGAAGAAGTGTGGTCATTTGCGGCTGATCCCCGTAATGCAGACTTACTTTATATCGGTGTATCTCCAGCGATGTTATATCGCAGTGAAGATGGGGGAAAAAGTTGGACAGCTTGTGAGTCGCTTAAAAAAATTCCAGGCTATGATCAATGGACTTTTCCGCCACCACCACATATTCCTCACGTCCGTTATATTGCACCTGATCCCCAGGTTGTAGGCGGTGTTTATATTGGGGTGGAGGAGGGTGGTATCTATCGTAGTCTTGATAGAGGCGAAACGTGGCAAAGTTTAAATCAAGGGCTTTATTGGGATGTGCATACTGTCACACCTGCTACTGATAACAGACGGTTATATGCCACTACAGGTGGAGGTTTTTATCGCAGCAATGATGGTGGTGAAAACTGGCAGAATATTATGAATGGGCTGGATCGTCGGTATACTATCCCATTTTTGATGTTGCCAGATCAACCTCATCGACTTTATACGGGTGCAGCAGCTACACCTCCGCCAGGTTGGACAAGAGGAGGGGCAAATGCAGCTATTTATCGTAGTGATGATGGTGGAGAAACGTGGGAAAAATTAACTGGTGGTTTGCCAGGGCAATTTGACACCCCAGTGTGGGCGATCGCACCAGATCAAGCTGGTGGGATCTACGCGGCAACTAGGCATGAGGTTTACGCAAGCTTTGATCAAGGAGATCGCTGGCAGTTAATCACAAAAGATTTACCGATGGTGCGATCGCTTGTTTGTATTTAAAACTTTACGGCTGAATTTTTTAATAATTCAGTCGCCCTCTACCTTATTTCTTTTTAGCAGCAGGCTTTGCGGGCTTCTTTTCTGCTTTGACTTTTTCCAAAGCTTGATAAACCCAAGCAGCTATTTCAGCACGGGTAGCACGTTGGTTAGGCTTTAATAATTTCTGATTTGGGTTAGTTCCCACTAAACCCCCTTGTATTGCTGCTGCTACTGGCTTAATTGCATAGTCGGGAATTTGCTTGGCATCTTGATATTTGTTGACAACTTTTTCTGGCGCAGGTGGGGTTTTTAAATCTAAGCCATTAGCAAGGGCAACTAACACTTCTACTCTAGGAACTGGTTCTTTTGGTCGAAATATTGGGCCTGGATAGCCGCGCAAGAAGCCAGTTCTGGCAGTTTCTTTAATTGCTGGTAAGGCCTTGGTTGTAGGCGGTACGTCTTTGTAGTTTGGTATTTTAAAACTGGGTTCTTCCTGAAAAGCTTTTTGCAATTGAAAAGCAAATTCTGCTCTCGTCATTGTGGCGTTAGGTCGAAATGTGCCATTAGAAAAACCTTGAATAATACCCCTAGCACTTAAAGCTTCTATATAACGCCGCGCCCAAAAGTTTTTAGGTACATCGGAAAACTTAACTGCTGACGCCGCTGGTGGCTTCTTCACTGATGCAGTTGACGCAGGTGCAGGTTTGGGTGATTTCTGTGGTGTTGCTGTTGGGTTTACAGGTAGAGGGATAGCAGCAGTGGTGGGATCAGGGGTAGGGGATGGGGTTGGAAGCAGGAGTGGCAGGGGAATTGGTGTTTGAGTCGGACTGCTGGAGGCTGTTGGCGGATTCGGAGTTGGTAATTTTTTATCTTCAGATGTGGGTGAAGGCGACAGACTATTTAAGTTAAAGTTCTGATTTTTGGGACTCAGCGACCAAGCTAATATTGTGCCGATCGCACTAAAAGCAACGACAATACCTACCAACTCATCAAATCCTAGCCGAGATGAACGTGGATCGGGCGGAGGCGAATTACTCATCTTAGAAGCACCTAACTAGCAGCAACAAACCAATTTGTAGCAGTGTGGATTAACTTAATTTCAAGGGTTGAGTCTATAGCTATGAAGTTGTTAACTTCATTAAGCTGGCAAGACAGAGCGGGAATTTTTACCTAATTAAAGTAAAAATACTAATTTAAGCATTGCCTAAGTAATAGCAATGTACAAAAATTAACAGTTTGGGCAGCGATGCCAATGCCTCAAAGGTAGTAAATTTGGACACTTATTAGTTGGGATTGCAGTCTGAGTGCATAAATACTCTGTGCTGCTAGTGTGGCTACTGAATCACAAAAGATCTGGTGGCTAAATCTAGTCAGATCAGGAGCAGCTACAACAGGGCAGTATTAAATGATGTAATGAGGTTTGTGATGCAAACTTTAAACAAGGGCTTTGAGGAGCGCAATCTCATGGCAAGTTGGGCGGCTGAACTGACCCAGAAGTGGCGAGAAAGAATAGCAATAGAGTGTCCTGAACACAACCAAGTAACTAGAGAGAGTATCATTCGCTGGTTACTTGGAGAAGATCAGGAGCGTTTTGATCAGCTTACGCCTCCGCAGTTAAGTATTGCGGAGCAAGCTATGGACTATCGTTACCGAATTTTGCGGCAGCGTTATTTGGGAATAGGGCAAGAGCGGGCTTATCGAAATCTGATGCAGCGTTTGGGAAGTTTGGCAGTTTTAAGGAATAAAATTAAAACTTGGGTAGCTTTGAGTCGCGATCGCCAGCGTGCTGTGGTGGATGTTTTGCAAGAGGTTATTCAGGAATTACTTCATAGCGATCGCTATATTCAACAGCAAATTAGTTGGATTTCTCAGTGTACTAAAGATGCTCGTCTGCGTAATGCTTTAATTCTTACTAGCGTTGAAGAATATTGTCTGCGACCGATTCGCAATCAACCGTTGTTAGTCTACCGCTTTGTTAACTATTTAAGGCGATCGCAACGGGGAGGTATTACCCATGTACCAGAAGGTGATTTAGTTCGCTTAGTTTCTGACGAAGTAAGTCCTGACGAGAACGACGCACCTTTAAGCTTGCTAGATTCACAAGCAGTTGCTCAGTATCAAGAAAATCTAGCTTGGGAAGAGCAACAAACATTAAGAACTGCTGTTAAGGACGAATTTTCCGCTTATTTAGTAGAAAATGTGGGTAACGAAGCTGGGGAATGGCTGAGGCTTTATCTCCAAGGTCAAACTCAAGAAGCGATCGCGAGTTCTTTAAATTTGCCGATTAAGCAAGTTTACCGCCTCCGGGAAAAAATCAGTTATCATGCCATTCGTGTGTTTGCGCTGAAAAGTCAGCCAGAATTAGTTGCTAGTTGGTTGCAAATCTCATTACAAGAACATAACTTGGGTCTAACGTCAAATCAGTGGCAACAATTCTTAGCAAGTTTAACTCCAGAGCAACATCAACTAATTGAGGAGTTGCAAGCTGGTAAAACTCTAGAAGCGATCGCACTTGAGTTAAAGCTCAAAACCAATCAAGTGATTGGGGAATGGAGTAAAGTTTATTTAGCTGCTCAAGCTTTACGCAGCGATGTTTAAACAGGTCTTTAGCAGTAAGGCTAAGTTTTTTATAATAAGTTTAAATAACTACCGATTGAGGAATTACTTTTATTGGCACTAAAAATAGCTAAACAATTGAATTGTCCAACTCCCACTTCCCAAGGATGGAAGTAAGGACTGGTAACTGATGGCTGATAACTAATAAAAGTAACAATAAGGGGAAATTTGAAGGCTTCTGGCAAAATAGAGTTAAGGACGATTTTTAGTGCATTAACTGCACAAAGCAATTGTTTTTAGGGTGTATACTATCAAGTCTTAAACTACCGATATACTACACTCAACCAATCTCCACTAAAGAAACATAATTTTTAAGAAATTTCATGCAGACTAAAGCTTTTAGTGAGCTTTTCCCCCTGTTTAACAATGCTGACAAAGAGACGCTTGATGGGCTATTGTCAATTGCTGTTGAACACGAATACCCATCCAACAGGGCTGTCTTAATGGAAGACGCTTGGGGCAACGCAGTTTACTTTGTAGTATCCGGCTGGGTTAAAGTGCGACGCTTGCATGGGGAAAATGCCGCCACACTCGCAATTTTAGGTAAGGGTGATTTCTTTGGGGAAATGGCAATTCTTGACGAATCTCCCCGTTCCACTGATGTAATTGCCCTGTCACGAGTAGATCTACTCAGTGTCTCCGCCCAGAAATTCATTCAAACTTTGTTCAAAGATCCCCAACTGCACCACCGTCTACTGCAACTTATAGTTAGGCGTTTGCGCCAAACTAATGTGCGCTTTCAACGGCGTAATCAGCCGCCTGCTGTCAAGTTAGCCAATACGCTAGTTTCTCTGGCAGAAAACTACGGCGAAACTACCCCGCCAGGAACGGAAATTTTTAACATCCCTGTCAACGATTTGGCAGATGTAACAGATATTAGTGTTCAAGACACAACAAAAATTATGGATAAGTTAGAAAGTAAAGGTTGGATCAAAATTGATCGAGAAAGCCAAACACTCTGCTTAGTTAATCTTAAGCAGTTGGCGCAGCTTGCTGGACACGGTTAGCTTGTAGCAGGCAGCTATTAGAGGGCAACTAAAACAATTAATAATCTATAGCAGTTTGTGGTGTTTTATCTACTAGCTGTAGATTGTGAGCTTTGTCGCAGACTAAGCTGAAGCTAATCGCTAATTAATAATCAATAAAAATGACTAAAGCAACAGTTGTTCGCCCTAATACAGTATCCAAATTTTCACCGACAATTGCTTATCAAGTGGCGATGCCACAACCAGAGTCGCATTTATTTGTAGTTACTTTACAAATAAACAATTGGCAGGCATCGGTTATAGATTTAAAAATGCCTGTTTGGACTCCTGGTTCTTATTTAGTGCGGGAATACTCTAAACATTTGCAAAATTTCTCTGCCACTGATCAAAACGGCAAAGATTTAAATTGGTGCAAATTAAGTAAAAATCATTGGCAAGTGGAAACTACTAGCTTTGATGAAATTACCGTGCAATACCGCATATTTGCTAATGAATTGTCGGTGCGGACTAATCATTTAGATGCCAGTCACGGTTATTTTAATCCTGCTGCTTTGTGCTTTAGAGTGCCAGGATTTGAGCAGATACCGATTCAGATCACAATTGTGCCACCAAAGGCTGATTGGCAAGTAATTACACCTTTGCCAAGGGTGGATGAAACTAATACTTTTGAGGCTGCTGATTTTGATACTTTGGTAGATAGCCCGTTTGAAATTGGTTGTCATCAATTATATGAGTTTGAAGTATTAGGGAAACCACATCAATTAGCTATTTGGGGTGAGGGGAACTTTCAAGCAGAGTCTATTATTCAAGATACTAAGAAAATAATTGACGTTGAAGCCAAACTTTTTGGAGGGCTACCTTATGAAAAATATTTGTTTTTATTGCATTTAACTTCGACTGGCGGCGGCGGTTTAGAACACAAGAATTCCTGTTCCTTACTTTACCCCCGCTTTGGTTTTAGGGCGCTTGATAAATACAATAGGTTTATGCAACTGGTGGCGCATGAATTCTTTCACCTGTGGAATGTTAAGCGCATTCGACCAAAAGCTTTAGAGGTATTTAATTACGACGAGGAAAATTATACACCTTCTCTTTGGTTTAGTGAGGGGACTACAAGTTACTACGATCTAATTATTCCCAAAAGAGCGGGGATATATGATACAAGAACTTATTTGGAAAATTTGAGTAAAGAAATTACTCGTTTTCAAACTACCCCAGGACGACTGGTACAACCATTAAGTGAATCTAGTTTTGATGCTTGGATTAAACTTTATAGACCAGATGCTAATAGCAGCAATTCTCAAATTTCCTATTATTTAAAAGGGGAAATGGTATCGTTACTGCTGGATTTGATGATTCGGGCGCGTCATCAAAATAAGCGATCGCTGGATCATGTCATGATAGGGATGTGGCAAAAGTTTGGAGAATCAGAAATAGGTTTTACTCCTGAACAATTGCGCCAAGTAATTGAGTCGGTTGCGGAGACTGATTTAAGTGAGTTCTTTAACCGCTATATTGATGGTACTGAGGAATTACCCTTTAATGACTACCTTGAACCTTTTGGTCTTAAGCTGATTGGTATTAAGGAAGATGATTTTGTTCCTTATTTGGGTATGACAGTTAAAACGGAAAATGGGCGCGAATTAATTAAGTTTGTGGAAGTAGGTTCTCCAGCACAAATTGCGGGTATTGATCCTAATGATGAGTTGTTGGCAATTGATGGATTTAAAGTAACATCAGAACAGTTAGGCGATCGCCTTAAAGATTACCGTAGTGGTGATACTATCCATCTTTCTGTTTTTCATCAAGATCAACTGCGTACTTTGGCAGTAAAACTAGCAGATTCTAAATATACTCGCTACCAAGTTGTATGCGTTGAAAATCCTTCAGAAGTTCAACAACAAAACTTTGCTGGGTGGTTGGGATAACCGATCACTTTTTAGAACGCAGATAAACGCAGATATTTTGTGAGTGCGATAACGCAAGCGCTGACTTGTCAGTTCGCACTTTTCATTTTTCTTGAGGCTGCTGGTTTAAAGTAAGCTTATTTAGTACGATACCAGCGAGCTAGTTGATCGGGTGATACTCCCAAAAAGTACCCGATAATAATTAACTGGTTAATCAATGTAGTTTTGATGACCCCAAGTTTTTGCCAACGTCTTCCTGATGTAATTACAGGTTGAGGGATAATCTCGATTTTCCCCAATCGTTTTAACTGACGCATCAATTCAAAATCTTCCATAATTGGTAAATCTGGAAAACCGCCAATTTTTTTAAATACTTTTGACCAGATAAATATAGCTTGGTCGCCGTAGGGAAGAGAGAATAGGTGCGATCGCAAATTCACCATCTTTTCAATCAGTCGTATTCCTCGCAAATTGGCATCAATTTTCAGTTCAAAAGCGCCAGCAATGAAATTACCTGCTAAAGCTTTGCGAATTAGGATATCAAAATCATGCGGTATCCTAGTATCAGCATGGAGAAATAGTAAAATATCACCTGTGGCTACTGTAGCACCAAGATTCATTTGAGTAGCACGGCCAAGACTAGAAGATATAACTTGCACACCGGATGATTTTGCTAAAGTTATTGTTTCATCTTTACTGCCACCATCTACAACAATTATTTCTACATTTGAGGCATTTTTTAGATTAGCTAATGTTGGTGTAATTGTGTTGGCTTCATTTAAAACCGGAATAATAATTGAAATTCTTTCCATTTAAAAATTAAACCAAGTAAGCAAATTTAATTAAACCTAAAAACTAAACCAATGCTTACATATCACTCAGTCAAAGAAAGGTTAATTTGATTCCAAACTGATAAATCTTCTGGTCGATCAACATCAGCGAGAGTAGGAAGATAAGCGATCGCTAAATCTAACTGTTGGGCAATTGTTACAGTTTGTTGCAAAACCTCAGATGTCCCCCAGTTAATACCTGTAAACAGTTCTGGAATTAAGCGACGTAACCCAATTAAATAATATCCCCCATCTTGTGCAGGGCCAAGCACTAGATCGTCTTGGGAAAGCCCTTGAAAAGCAACCTGTATCAGTTTAGGCGTTAAGCTAGGACAGTCAGTGCCTATAATTACTACACTAGAGCTTCCTTCCTCAAAAGCGTTGGCAAAAGCTAACGCCATGCGCGAACCCAAATCGCCTTCTCCTTGACACTGGTATCTCAAATCAGATCCTAGCCATTGTTGCATTAACTGGGTATTGCCACCAGCAAAATAAACTGCTATAGCAATTAAGCGCAAACTTTGCAGTTCCTTCACATAATTAAGCGTATGTTCAGTCATCTTGCGCCCAATGTTAGCCGCGCCTTCAGCGCCTAAAGCTGGAATTAACCGAGTTTTTGTCTTGCCTGGTTCTGGATAACGGGTAAAAATAATTAAGCTTTCCCTAGCTGCTTCCCCTTTTGTATATCTCATTTTCCTTGTAATATAGACAAACTAATTTGTGAAAATTGACCTCTATGAGCAAAATTTCAGCCGTAACTAAGTCTGTAATAACGGTTTTAATTACGGGATTGGGTGTGCTTAACCTGAGTAGAATTCAAATTTCTGCGGCTGGGGATGAGGTGATGGCAGCATCATCACTGATCAACTCCAAAAATGATTCTATAATAACAGCATTAAATGCTAGTTCAAATTTAAAAATTAATCGACCAGTACAACTTAAGCCTACTCCTATACTGACAGACAATTTAATTTCTGAACCTTGGTGGCAAAAACGAGTTAAATCTCAGGTCGGTTCCAGCCAAAATAAACAATATAAAGTATGTTTATTCGGAGATTCAATTTCTTCAGCTTTGGGTGATACTTTAGGCGATGAAAACTTTAATTTTGCTATTGGTGGCATGAGTACAGTTTCTCTCTTAGCGCAGATGAAACTTTTAAACTCTGTGAGTGTTAAATGCCAGACAGGAATTATTGCTATTGGTACTAACGATGCTGATTATCAAATTACCAATGAAGCTTTTGTCAAAAACTTGAAAGATACCATTATCTTAGCTAAAAGTATGGGTGCTAATCAGATATATGTAATACCTGCTTTTTACTCTACAGTTGAAGCAAGCCGTAACCCTAAACTTGCTGGCTCTATCGAGAGAGTAGAAGAAATAAATGCTTTAATTCGTCAAGTTGCAGCTAGGGAGAAAGCAACACTTTTTGAAACTGATATTCAACCTTTATACCAAGGTCAAGCTTTAAGAAAGAATTTTACAACTGATGGTGTTCATCTTAACCCAGAAGGAATCAAAATTTATCGGCAAGCACTATTAAATATTATTAATTTGCCTAATAAAGAGCAAAAATGTGAAGATAAATTGAAGCCTTCATCTGCGGAACAATTGATGCCATAAAAAGGTTTTACATATCAAGACGCATTTTTAAAATTATTCAGCATTTAGGTATTAGCGGTAAGATATATTAAGTAATAATTAGGTCAATATAGTTCCTTGTACAACCCCACGCCGTAGCCCCCTCCCTGTCAATAGGCAGGGGGTAGTTATAATTTTTGTTTGGCGATCGCTCTTTTTTCAGCATCGTTTTGGCTGATCCAAGGCCAAGCTAAATGCTAACTTCTAAACACTCATTTCTAACATTCGCTGAATGGGTCGCAAAGCAGCTACACGAATATGCTCTGGTAAGGTGATTTCAGGTGTGCGATTTGTCATTGCTAAAAATAGCTTTTCTAGGGTGTTGAGTCGCATATAAGGGCATTCGTTGCACGCACAATTATTTATTGGTGGCGCTGGAATATAATGTTTGTCAGGTGTCTGCTTTTGCATTTGGTGAATAATACCTGGCTCAGTTGCCACAATAAAAGACTTATTGGAACTTTGCTGAGAATACTTTAGTAATGCGCTAGTAGAGCCAATGTAATTAGCATGGCGTAATACTGGGGGTTCACATTCTGGGTGAGCCAGTACTTCTGCTTCGGGATAAGTAATTTTGAGTTGAACAATTTTCTTTTCAGAAAAATTTTCATGCACCATACAAGCACCTTGCCACAGCAACAAATCTCTCCCAGTTTGTTCCATGACATATCGCCCTAAATTGCGGTCTGGGCCAAAAATAATTGGCTGGTCTTTGGGAATTTGGTTGACAAGTTTAACTGCATTGGAACTGGTGCAAATAATATCGCTCATCGCCTTAATTTCGGCGGTGCAGTTAATATAAGAAATTACTAAATGATTAGGATGAGCAGCTTTAAAGGCGGCAAATTGCTCTGGTGGGCAACTATCGGCAAGGGAACAACCAGCATTTAAGTCTGGTAAGAGTACGAGTTTATTGGGGTTGAGAATTTTGGCGGTTTCTGCCATGAAGTGAACACCAGCAAAAACAATCACATCTGCGTTGGTGTTGGCTGCTTTCCGCGCAAGTTCTAGAGAATCACCTATATAATCTGCGACATCCTGAATGTCAGGGTCTTGATAATAATGGGCGAGAATCACAGCGTTTAGCTTTTGTTTGAGGACTTGAATTGCCTCAAATAAATCATGGGGGATTAGAGGTGTTTGGGTCAGGTTTTGAGGTGGAAGGGTAGTAATAAACACTAATTTGGGTCTACCTGGAGTAGGAATTTATAGTCTTCTTAATAAATAATTATAGTTGTTTTTACCAAAATTGCATGGTGAAAACTCCACTCTTTACTTTAAGTCAGTGCAAAAAAGCTCATGCTTTCCTATGCTGGAGAAGGATCAAGGAAAAAGTAGGTATGGGCAATCAGAGGAATCAAGAGCAAATCAAAATTGCTATAGTCGGGGATGTTCACGATCAATGGGAAGAGGATGATGCTATTGCCCTCAAGCAGCTAGGTGTTGACTTGGTGCTGTTTGTGGGGGATTTTGGCAATGAGTCAGTATCGGTGGTGCAGGAGATCGCATCGCTGGACATTCCCAAGGCAGCAGTTTTTGGGAATCACGATGCTTGGTACACTGCTACAGAGTGGGGTAGAAACAAGTGTCCCTACGACAGGCGAAAAGAAGACTGGGTACAGGAACAGATAGATTTGCTGGGAACAGCAGATGTGGGCTACGGTAAGCTAGACTTCCCAGAATTTAATTTAACGGTGGTGGGAAGTCGTCCTTTTAGTTGGGGTGGTTCCAAATGGAAGTATAAGGATTTTTATCAAGAACGCTTTGGTGTAGCAAGTATAGAAGAATCTACCAAGCGGATTATAGGGGCGGCGAAAAGTGCGGCTTATGATACGGTAATCTTTGTAGGTCACAATGGGCCTACAGGTTTAGGCGACCACGCAGAAGATCCTTGTGGGAAAGATTGGGAACCCTTGGGGGGAGATTTTGGAGATCCAGATTTGGAGGAAGCGATCGCCCAAACTCGCAATTTTGGTAAAAACGTTGCTTTAGTTACATTTGGTCATATGCACCATAAACTAAGGCATACCAAGGAACGTTTGCGGACATCTATATATATCAGTCCAGAGGAAACCGTTTACTTAAATGCGGCGCGTGTACCGAGAATTATCGCAACTGACAATAACCGCCTGCGTAACTTTTCCCTTGTATCTTTAGAAGGTGGTGTTGTGACAGAAGCATCTTTGGTTTGGGTTGACAAAGACTTTGCGATCGCATCTGAGGAAATTCTTTATCGCCGTACTACTGAAGTTGTCCAATCTGTATAACTGGGACTGCTCACAGCTAATCGCTAATAAAGACTAGCCAGAAATGCCATCTGCTTGGTATGATTAAAAATGCGCCTGGAGAGGTGGCAGAGTGGTCGAATGCGCCTGACTTGAAATCAGGTGAATCCGCAAGGATTCCGTGGGTTCAAATCCCACCCTCTCCGTTGAGATTTTTTCCTCAAAGCAAGCTATTGTAAAAAGCAACAAGAATGCCAAAATAAAAATGTTGCTACTGTAGCTTGTAAATCCAGATTTGAATAAAGTTCCACGACTTATAGCCAAGACTAATTTATTCGCTTCATTCCCATCACTCACCTTGGGAAACCATGAGTGCTGAAATACATTATGCTGACTCGTTTAAAAGTTTCTGGCTTTAAAAACCTAGTCGATGTTGATGTCCGTTTTGGTCCTTTCACCTGTATAGCGGGTGCAAATGGTGTAGGTAAATCTAATCTTTTCGATGCTATTAGGTTTTTAAGTGCGATCGCAGATCGTCCACTGATTGAAGCGGCTTTGTCTGTTCGCGATGAAGGCGGTCGTACAGCAGATGTTCGCAGTCTGTTTCACTGTGTTGGCGATCAATATACTTCAGAGATGTCTTTTGAAGCGGAGATGATTGTACCTGACGAGGATGTGGATGACTTAGGACAAAAGGCATCTGCCAGTATTACCTTTCTACGCTACTCTCTCATCCTGGCTTACCGTAATAAAGATGATAGTTTGCGGTCATTAGGATCGTTAGAAATCCATAAAGAAGAGTTAGTTCACATTAATATCGGTGATGCTACTAAAAACTTACTTTTTCCTCACAAACCTACATGGCGCAAATCAGCAGTTAAGGGAAGGCGGACATCAAAATTTATTTCAACTGACTATAACAAAGAAGGCGACTTAGTTATAGAGCTACATCAAGATGGCAGTAAAGGAAGACCTTTATCTCGGTTAGCAGCTAATCTTCCAAGAACCGTACTTTCTGTAGCTAATGCAGCAGAAAGTCCAACCGCATTATTAGCACGACGAGAAATGCAATCATGGCGACTCCTTCAGCTAGAACCCTCTAGTTTACGAAAACCTGACGAATTTACAGCCCCTACTCGATTAGGAGCAGATGGCTCTCACCTAGCTGCAACACTTTATTATTTAGCACGAAGCAAAAATAATCAAATGAATGGAGCGTCCAATGATGAGGTAGCAGCGCAAGTTTATAGTGAAGTAACTAATCGATTGTCAGAACTTATTGATGATGTCCGTGATGTGTGGGTTGATCGTGATGAAAAACGCCAACTTATAACATTACAAGTAACAGGACGTGATGGTACATCCCATCCAGCAAGGGCTTTATCAGACGGAACACTACGCTTTCTTGCTCTAGCAGTGCTTGTATTAGAGCCAGAGGCACAAGGTCTATTCTGCCTAGAAGAACCTGAAAACGGCATTCATCCAGAGCGCATTCCGGCAATACTCCGGTTACTTCAAGATATTGCTACAGATGTTGATGAACCAGTTGGTTTAGATAACCCACTTCGTCAAGTCATTATTAATACTCACTCGCCTGCTGTGGTTATGCAAGTCCCTGATGATAGTTTGTTAGTTGCTGAATTGAAGGAAATGGTACGTTCTGGACAGAGGTTTAAACGAGTATCTTTTGGTTGTTTACCCAACACTTGGCGGCAAAAAGCCCGCGAAGAAGTGAACATTGTCCCTAAAAACAAATTACTTGCATACTTAAATCCTGTAGTAATTAATCCATCAGAACCGGATGGCAATGGAAATTTAGCAAGTCATGAGCAATTAAAACCAACACAACCTAAAAAAACACGAGTTGTGGATAGAGATGACCTGCAACCATTAATCCCTGGTTTCCCCGATGAATTAGCATGAAAGAGCTTTGTTACACTTTGGTGTCTGACGGTAGTTCTGATAAGGCACTTCTTTCTGTGCTGACTTGGTTGTTACAAATCAACCTTATTAATTGTGCTATTCAACCATCCTGGGCAGATTTTCGACATTTACCTAACCGCCCAAAAACATTGCCATGCAAAATTAAAGCAGCGCTTGAGCTTGCACCTTGTAATCTTTTATTTGTACATCGTGATGCAGAAAAAGAACCACACCACAAGCGTATAGAAGAAATCAGACAAGCAATACAGGAATTACGTGAATTTGTCTCAGTTCCTTATGTTTGTGTTATACCAGTTCACATGACAGAAGCATGGTTTTTATTTGACGAAGCCGCACTGCGTCGGGCAGCAAATAATCCGCATGGACGGCAGGAACTACAGTTTCCACCCATTACTAAACTTGAACAGCTACCCAATCCCAAACACGATCTTCACCAACTTCTAATTACAGCTAGTGGGCTTACAGGGCGTAGACTTAAGCAATTTCGTGTGCATGAATGTGTTCATAGAGTAGCAGAAAATATAGATGACTTTTCGCCCCTGCGTGCTTTACCTGCTTTCAATGCGCTGGAAGCTGAAATTAAAAAGGTTATTCAAGAGCAAGGTTGGTGTTCCAATTCAAATGTTAAGTAGCTAAATAAATTTGGACTGTGCGATCACACTTCCACCCACCAGACACACTAAAATAATTCCAACAGCTTAAATATCAGGGGCGCAAGGCTTGTGAAGGGTATTTATAAAGTTGATAAACAACCTCTAGGCAAATTCACGCCTACCAATACCAAGCAAAATTTATATACAACTAATCATCCGTTACAACAGATAAATAAACTGTTAGCTGTAGCTGCATCTAAAGGTACTTACTTTGTCAACCCACCAGAAGGTAAGCAAACACCGCCTAGATGTCCAAAAATACCAGATGAGATTCAACTACGAGAATATCAAAAACAAGCGATCGCTAACTGGTTTGCTAATAACGGGCGCGGTACGCTGAAAATGGCGACGGGTAGCGGTAAGACTATCACAGCATTGGCGATCGCATCTCAACTTTACCAAAAAATCGGTTTGCAAGTCTTACTCGTCGTTTGTCCCTTTCGTCATCTTGTCACCCAATGGGGGCGTGAATGCGAAAAATTTAACTTGCAACCAATTCTCGCTTTTGAAAATGTCCGCAAATGGCAAACGCAACTTTCTACGCAACTATATAATTTACATTCCGGTAATCAACCTTTTATTACTGTTATTACTACTAATGACAGCTTAAGTAGTGAGGGTTTACAATCTCAATTAAAGTATTTTCCCGATAAAACTTTAATAGTAGGAGATGAAGCTCATAATTTAGGTGCGAAGCGTCGAGAAGAAAGTTTACCACGTAATATCGGGCTAAGGCTTGCCCTTTCTGCGACACCGGAAAGATATTTTGATGAAGACGGTACGCAATCTTTATTTGACTACTTCGGTGCGGTTTTAGCACCAGAATTTACCCTGAAAGATGCTATTCAACAAAATGCGCTGGTACATTACCTTTACTACCCAATTTTGGTGGAACTAACAGAAACAGAAAGTCGCACCTATATTAAACTAACTAAACATATTGGACGTATATTGCAATTTCGCGACCGAGACGCGCAAGCTATTGGCATAGAAAGCGATGATCAAGATTTGAAACCATTATTAATGCAACGGGCAAGATTAATTGGTGCTGCTGCTAATAAATTAACAGCTTTGCGTAATTTAATGAAGAGGCGCATGGAAACTAGCCACACTTTATTTTATTGTGGTGATGGTTCTTTTGAAAGTACCCGCCAACTCAAAGCTGTAACTAAAATTTTGGGGGCTGAATTAGGTTACAGAGTTAACACTTACACGGCGGAAACTGCTTTAGATGAAAGGGAAGAATTACGCCGCCAATTTGAATGTGGAGAGTTGCAGGGTTTAGTAGCAATTCGCTGTTTAGATGAAGGGGTAGATATTCCTGCTATTCAAAATGCTGTAATTTTAGCTAGTAGTGGAAATCCCCGTCAGTTTATTCAGCGTCGCGGTAGAGTTTTACGTCCTCACCCTGGTAAAGAAAGAGCTACTTTGTTTGACATGATTGTACTACCACCAGAGTTGGATCGAGAAACTTTGGAAGTGGAGCGCAATTTGTTACGCAAGGAGTTAAGGCGCTTGGTGGAGTTTGCTGATTTAGCAGATAATGCTGGAGAAGCTAGGGTAAAACTTTTAGCTGTGCAAAAAAGATATGGTTTGTTGGATATTTAAAATGGTGATTTGTGACTGGGGACTGGTGATTGGGGAATAGGAAAAAATCAGTAATAAGTTAAGAAGAGTAACAGAGACTAGAAATATTTTGCCAAATTGTTTACTATATTCACAATAGAAGTCTTTTTATTCGTAAATATTACAACATATTTCTTCCTTATCAAGATTAGTATAGCAAAAAAAAAGAGTTAAGTCTAGGGGTTAGAAGCAAAAAAATTGCTATTTTTTATTAAAGATAGGTGACAAACTTCAGGGGTTATTTTAAAAGTTTTTACCGCACGGGGATAGAATGTATGGGGCTTGAGGCAGTTGAGATAATTTTAGGATGGGAAAACGCTTTTGGCATTAAATTGAGTGATGATGAAGCGGAGACTCTGCAAACCCCTCAAATGGCAATTGAGTTAATTTGTTCTAAGGTAGGTGCAATAGTTAATTCAACGGGAGTATGCTTAGAAGCGCGTGCTTATTACCGTATCCGTAAAGCTTTTTGCGACGTTGTTGGATTATCGCGTAAGGAAATCCAGCTAGATAGTAAGTTGGTTAATTTTTTACCCAGAAAACAACGCCAGGAAATGTGGAAATCTGTCTATTTATCTGCTGGGTTTCCTAAATTACCTAATTTGAAGTTCGGAGTTGGAGTTTTTTTCCTTCCTATAACACTGAGAGATGTGGTAGATGAGATTGTAGTGCATTATCCATCTTTTCTTGCTTCTGAAGATGAACGATGGACGCGATCGCAAGTGCGATCTGTTGTCCAAGCAGTGGTTAGAATTGTGGTGAGAAGATGCGATTTTCAAGACGATGATGATTTTTCTCGTCTGGGTATTTGACTAAAGCTTTCTAGGCTATCTAGGAAATATTATCGGCTATTGAGAAGATAAATTCATCATAAATGATGCTGTGAGAGTACCATTGCAGCAGTTGTAATCGCTACAATATAGCCAACTTTTACACATAAGCTGCAATATGAGTAATGAACCTACTATTAATGATGTGCAACAGCCTATTATAGATGCACCGCTGGAAGTGCGACAAGTTATTGAGCGAGTATTAGAGGCTGAAAAAGATAAGCTTTATATGAAATATCCCCGTCATATTAATGATGACATACTGGAAATTATTAAAGAAGTAGTGCAATGAAGTTAATTTCTCTTAAAATTTGCAATTTTAGGCAGTTTTATGGTAAAAGTCCGACAATTGAGTTAGCTACTAACCAGGAACGCAATACCACAGTAATTCATGGTAATAATGGTGCTGGTAAAACTGGGTTGTTAAATGCGTTTACTTGGGTATTGTATGAAAAGTTTACTGCTGCTTTTGCTTCTACAGAGCAATTAGTAAATAAACGTGCGATCGCAGAATCACAACCTGGACAACCTGTAGAATGTTGGGCAGAATTAATTTGGGAACATGACGGTAAACGTTATCGCGCTAAACGTGAATGTCGTGCTTACAAGGGGGATACTGTTGAACAAACTCCTAGTAAGTTATTTATGCAAATAGCGGCGGAGGATGGTAGTTGGGGACATCCGCGCGAACATCCAGAGGATATTATTGGTAGAATATTGCCAGAAAGCTTGCATCAGTATTTCTTCTTTGATGGAGAAAGAATTGAACAAATTGTTCGCTCTGATAAAAGAAGTGAAATTGCGGAGGCGACTAAAAAGCTGTTAGGCGTAGAAATATTAAATCGTTCTATTAACCATCTTAATCAAGCTAAAAAAAATTTAGAAAAAGATTTAGAATTTATTGGCGATATTGAAACTAAAAAACTTTTAAAAGAAAAGGATAAATTTGAGCAAGATCGTGAGCAAATTCAAAAGCGACAAGGTGAAATAGCTCAAGAGTTAGCACATCAACAAACTTTGAAACAAGAAACCATTAACCGCTTACGCCAACTTGGTCGTGCGAAAGAGTTGGAACTCAGACGGCAAGGATTAGAAGCGCAGCAAACCTTAAACCGAGACAACTTTAAAAACAGTAAAGAAGCAATAAAAAAAGCTATTTCTACGAGAGGTTATACAGTTTTATTGCCAGATGTTTCTGATGAATTTAAAGCTATTATAGAAGATTTAAAGCAGCATGGTAAGTTGATGACTGGCATAGATCGGCAGTTTGTTTATAATTTGCTAACTCAACAACGCTGTCTTTGTGGTTCCGAATTATTTGAAGGAAATTATTTTTATGAAAATGTCAAAGCTTGGCTAGATAAGGCTAGTATAGCTGCTGTGGAAGAAACCGCTATTCGCCTGAGTACTCAGGTAGATGAAATTGAACAGCAATCTATTATTTTTTCTGAAGAGATTGATCGAGAGCAAGCAACTATAAAAGATTTACGGGAAGTTATTTCTCAAATTGAAACGCAACTAGATGATATTAGGGAACAGTTGCGTAAAGATCCGAGTGAGGAAATTCGAGATTTACAACAACGTCTTGATGAAATTGAAGAAAAAATTCGGGATTTAACTCTGGAAGAAGGAGAAAATCAACAAAAAATTGCTCAAATTAAAGGTGAAATTGAGAAGTTAGGTAAACAAGTTGCTAAACATGAAATGAATGAGGCAAAACAAGTAGTTGCTCAACGTAGAATTGCGGTGACACAGGATGCAATAGTAAGATTAACAGAAGTGCGATCGCGCTTAGACCAACAATTTCGCTTGCAGTTAGAAAAACGCATTCAAGAAATATTTAGTGAAATTTCCTTTACGCCTTATATACCCCAATTAAGCGATAAATATGAGTTAATTCTAGAAGATAATGCTATAGGGCAATCAACAACTGTTGCAGCTTCTACTGGAGAAAATCAAATTCTCAGTTTATCTTTTATTGGGGGAATTATTGATCGGGTGCGAGAATGGAGTGAAAAAGAAGTATTAATGATGCCTAGTAGTAGCACATTTCCCCTAGTAATGGATTCACCGTTTGGTAGTTTAGATCAAACTTATCGGCGGCAAATTGCGAAAATAATTCCGAGATTAGCAAATCAATTGATAGTTTTAGTTACAAAAACTCAGTGGCGGGAGGAAGTAGAAGAGGAAATAGCTGAAATTGTTGGTAAGCAATATGTATTGACTTATTACTCTTCTAAACTGGATTGCGAACAAGATTTTATTGATTTAGGCGCAAGTCGTTATCCTTTAGTAAAACAAAGTCCCAACGGATTTGATTATACCAAAATTATAGAGGTGGAATATGATTTCTAGTGCGTTACTGTATACCCGCAGCGTCACTCCTTGCACCTGATGAGATTATCTAACTGCCTAAAGTTACCTCAAAACAGTTATAGGCTATTTGATTGGCTTTTCTATCGTGAGGTACCCAGTGCTGCCTTACGAGACAGTATGGGACTTCCAGGATTTCTACTAAACTTCAAAATTTCCGTAAAACTAAGCCATTTGCGTTGCCTTTTCAACTCTTTTTTAATCTGGTTGATGTAAGGCCAAAAATCCACCTGCATTGTGTGTCGCTTGGAATCGACATAGTGTTTTTGCATTAGTCGGCGTTCTTTTGCCATATCTCGTAACATCGCTGCTTTGCTGGGTAAACCAATATTTCCGGCTATCACTTCAACGATCCACTTTGATTGCCACTCTGCTAAGGGCATAATTGCACCTATGGGTTGCAACAGACCGATAAAGTAAAGATTTGGATGATCTGGATGTACAACTCGCTTGTACAGGGGGAATTCGTTGCCCTGGGGATTAATAAAGTTTTTGTCAAAAAAGGGAAAAGCTATTTTATAACCTGTACCGTAAATAATAGTATCTATTAGCTCCTCTGTACCATCTTCAAAGCGCACGCGATCGCCTGCAAGTTCTTTGATATTTGGTTTCATTTTTACCTTACCGTAGCCAACAAAATTCAGTAACTCGGAGGAAATTGTTGGATGTTCACTCAAAAACTTGTGCATGGGGTTGGGAAAACCATAGGCAGATTGAGAGCCACGAGCCAGAAATAATAGGATTTGACCATAAAATCGTCGTAAGGGTAATGGCAAGGCAAAAAACCAAGGTGTAAGATAACTATCAAGTGTTCTGCCTAAAATGTACTTGGGTAAAACATAGGCGCTGCGACGAGTAGATAGATAAGTCTGATTTGCAACCCGTGAAGTCTCACAGGCTATATCACAGGCAGAATTACCAATACCAACAACTAGGATATTTTGATCAGCCATGCCTTCTGGAGTTTTATAATCGTGGGTGTGCATGGTTTTGCCCGTAAATTCTCCAGGAAACTCAGGCAAGTTTGGACACCAGTGATGACCATTAGCGACAATCACTGCTGCATAGCGGTGTGTCCGTTCTCCGTTGGCATTTTTGATAGTGACATCATAAGTGCCATCTCCAACTGGCGCTACGCGACTAACTTCAGTTTTGAAAGTTATTTTGTCCCGAAAACCAAAATGGTCAACATAGGACTCAAAATATTTGAGAACTTGGTTGTGGTTTGCATACTGCGGGTAGTCTTCTGGCATGGGAAAATCAGAGTAAGACATCTGTCCCTTAGAAGAATTGATATGTAACGACTTATAAGCTGATGACATCCCGTTATCATTCATGTAGCGCCAGTTACCACCAATCCCAGAACCTTTTTCAAAGCAGTCAAAGGCAATTCCGCGCTCGTGGAAGATTTTAGCAGCAGCAATCCCAGATGAACCAGCACCAATAATACAAACGCGATCGCTAGTCATAGTAGTAAATCCTTTGAAAATTATTGTTGTTTTTTTACTGATCTAATTTAAGAAGTGTCTAAATTTTTATTGCTGAGTACTGCATAGGGTAGACTCAATCCAACTTGTCAAAAGATTTTGGTAAGCTTGCGATCGTTCGGCAAAAAACATATGACCCATGCCCTGTAAAATAATGAGTTCAGCATCAGGAATACTACGGGCAATAAATTTTGCGTGTTCGAGAGGGATAATTGGATCGCGATCGCCACTCAAAATTAGCGTAGGAACTTGAATGTTGGGTAGCAGATAGCTAATATCCATATCTGCAAAGCACTTAAAAAGGTCAACTAGACTGTTGAGATTGTGTTTGACTACATCTGGATACATTGCAGCAACAGTTTTTTGAAGGATAGGTGCGTGCAAATAAGTTTGGCGATCGCCTGCGTTCGTACTACTAGCTAATTTGTAAAATGTTTGATTGAACATCAACATTTTGCAGATAAATTTACACAGTAACTTACCCATCGCCCCGCTTTTAGATAGCCTCTGCAACCATCCCAATAAACCTTGCCATTGCCCTTGGGAAAAACCACAAATGCAGAAAACACCTTTGATGTAATCTGGAAAATGAGCCGCGAGGTTTAAAGCTGCAAACCCACCTGCTGAGTATCCAACTAAAGCTACTGGCTGCTTACCTAACAACTGATGAATTGCACTCATTAGTATGTCGGCTAACATATTTGCGTTGAGTAACTCCGGTCGAGAGTAGGCTGGATAATGACCAGGTAAACTAAGGGAATACCAAGGTAGATTTTCTCTAACTATCCGTGGAAAGTTGGGTGTCCAAAAGTTAACAGATAGCGTTATTCCATGTAGAAAAATAATTGGTATCCCTGGTTTATGTTGATTGCCACCTAGCGCTATCAACCGATGTTCGCCAACTTCAATGTACTGTGGCATGGGATGTAATTAATTCTTTATCCGAACTTATGCTGTTTACACGCTGCCACATCAAACTACCAACAATTTCAATACCATTGACGAGAATAGGAGGGGTACTTAAAGTCAGTATGTCACCATTTAATTGAGCAAAGCGAACTTGATTTGCACCTACCCAATTCGGGAAAAAACTTACTTCAACATGATGAACAACTTTATTAGCTTGGACTTCATAGGTTCCGCAATAGGAAATATAGCTTTCAGCAGCAGCCACCTTTTCTTCAACAGTTCCACCAGCAATATCTCCAGCTTGAAATTGAGGACGGTTTGCTTTCATCATTGCTACTGAAACATAAGCATTATCTGTATAAATAATGTAACCACTGGGATTGGCTCCTAAAGGATAAAAAGTTTGACCATTCTCAGTTCTAGTTTCACAGCTAAGAAGTTTCCAAGTACCTACTAGATTATTTGTCATTTTCTTGAAAGTCCTATTTAATGGGTAGGAGTTTGCTGGTTAATTGTCATTTTTGTATGAAAAATGACTAATCATTACTGACAACATGAACGAATGAAAATGCTAATTAAATGTCTTAATCAATGCGGCGAAGAGTTAACCGTAACAGTAGTAAATCTCCAGTTAAAAAGCCGAGGAGTGCCAGATACAGATAACGCTCGTAGCGCTCAAAAACAGTTTTGCCAACCAAATTTATGATTTCTGTACGTTTGCTTTTTAAGTTAGCCAACCAGGCTTGGAGAGTGCGGACATAATCTAGGCGATCGTTGCGAACTGTAATTATTTCAAAAATACCTTCTGCGGCGGCGGTAATTTCTGTCAGTCGAGGTGAGTCAGATTCGGGAAATATTTCTTCATTAGCAAACTGAGCGCCTAAAGTTCTTTGTACCTCTTCGGGTTTTCTTTTACCATAAGCAATGGTTTGGATTGACATCGAGCCACCTGGATTTAACCATTCATGACAACGACTAAAAAAGGTACGATAAACATCAATTTTTTCATTACTGGATAATTCTGGCTTGACAAAATGTTCAAACGCACCAATAGAAATAATCGCATCAAAAGGCTGTATTGGTGAGTAATTTAACCAACTTTCTAGATTAACTTCAATCTGAGGATGATTGTTAGTATAAATCCAATTTTTTTGAGCTTCACTTAATGTCAGTCCGATAGCTTGCTCAACTCCATGTACGTCTACTAAACGTTTGAGTACTGTTCCCCAACCACAACCTATATCTAAAACGCGCTTTGCATTTTTTGCTTTAGCTTGATTGATATGAAAATCTACTTTTCTAAGTTGAGCTAATTGCAATGCTTCTTCTGATTCGCCTTCTTCCCAGATAGCACAAGAATAAGTCATAGTACTATCTAGCCAAAGTTGATAAAAATCATTTCCAACATCGTAATGCTGTTGTATTGCTTGATGCGAAGCCCCAGGAGTCAGAGTATTTGCAGTTGTCATGGCGTTTATTATTGTTACTAATTAATATTTTTGGACAAAAACCTAGAGAGTAACTTTGAGTTTTGTTGTGCCTGATGCTAAACGTTGTGACAAAACTTCGATACTAGGTAAGTCATATAATAAAGTTGGTGATAAATCCTGCTCAATTAAACTCTCTAAATGAGAAATTAAACTTACTGATGATAATGAATCTAAACCGTATTCATTAAAACGAGCTTTAGTGTTAACCTCATATGGCTCAACTTCTAAAAGTTCCGCAATGTAACCAACTATCGATTCTTGAATTACCTCTGCATTCAGAGTAGTTTTTTGATAGTGTAGTGAATCATTGGTGATAGTACTGATGATTTTCATCTTAAAAACCTTATTGAGTATCAGTAGGATTGCTTTGATACTTTACAGATTAGAGATAAATCGGGGAGAACTAGGGGAGAAATACCAAGTCTAACTAGAAAATTTTCTCTTTAGGGTTTAAAGCGTTAGAATACTGTACGGTGAAATTACTGCATTTAAGATGAGTTCAATGCCTCAAGTTGAGTTTCATCCATGCTTATCTCCAGAATGCCTCCAGCTTCAACAAGTGATTGACAACGAGGCAACCTATGCTGATGACACTTTGGATCTCGCTACAGCATTCTTAATAATCAAAGATATAAACACAAATACGAGTTTGCAGGAAATATCAAATCCAGTTGTCCTTGCTAGATTGTTTTTTGATAGCCTTAGTGAACCTTATAGCCGCTATTTATCTAAGAATTATTTAACTCAAACTTGGGATAGATTAGGCTTTCAAGAGGCTGAGGGCAGAATAGTAAAGTTATTGACTCAAGGTGCGATGGCAGAACCTCCCATCTTCGATAACATTGAGCAAGCACTCAAATTTACCCAGAAACTATTCCAATGTATTGGAGAACCCTCTCATTTCTTAGCTAATGTGAAGTGGCGCACAAAGTTTCCACCAGAATTAAATCAGGATTACCGAGTCATTGCAGAAGCCACGAGTTTTTCTGTATTCAATATCGGTAATTGCTGGGATGAAGGAGTAATATTGATGTCATCAACGCGAATAGGGGCGCTATGGTTTCTCGGTTATGATTAGGCATTCAATCAAGTTAACTATATGATCTGCGATCGCACGCTTTTTGATTGCATCATTTCTGATGTAGGTTGATTCACATCCCAAGCTAAACCTAGACGTTGCAAGATCGCAATTACCCAATAGCCAATATCAATTTGCCACCATTGCAACCCAAACTTAGCTGAGTTTTGAAAAGCATGATGGTTATTGTGCCAAGATTCGCCAAAAGTAGGTAAAGCCAGCCAAAGATTATTTGTACTTTTATCTTTAGTATCAAAACTACGAGTACCGTAAAGATGGCAAATAGAGTTAATACACCAAGTCGTTTGCTGTCCTAAATACAGGCGAATAACTCCACCCCACAAAAAACCATGCCAAGCACTAATCCAATTACCTGTAAGACTAAATGCTACAACCGCAGGAAAAACCAACCCCAAAATTACCCAAACAAAATACAGTTGGTTAACCTTGCAAATTGTTTTGTCCCGTAGCAGTTCCGGTGCATAGTAAAGCGGGTTGGGATAATCGTAGCTAATTTTCCACCACAGATGAGCGTGCCAAAATCCATAAAGCTGATTGCACCACCCTGTACCGTGTAAATGAGGAGAATGGGTGTCCCCAAACTCATCGCTATAGCGATGGTGGTGTCTGTGGTTAGCAACCCAAGAAAGAACAGGGCCTTCTGCACCTGTGGAACCAAGAATTACTAGCAAAATCCGAAGAGCTGGGTGTGCTTGAAACGCTCGATGAGTGAAGTAGCGGTGATAGCCAACAGTAATTCCTACAGAGGTGAGAAACCACATCCCTAGAAAAACAGCGGTATCAACTATACTGATGGGCTTGCCCCATAAACAGGCGATCGCTACAATAAACCCAACCAAAGGTAGAACGTCGCACAATAAAAAATGACGCTTTTGCAACAACCTAATGTAGCTGTTGCTCATAGTTTTCTTTTTTAATAACTCATTGGCACGACTAATTGATGCGGATTCAACGCTAAAACTGGCTTCCATATTTAAACCTTTTTATCTTTCTTCTTTATGGTTCTGCGTCACTGCGTGATCCTAATTCATACTTTCACTGAGCAACGGCATTTTGAATTTGTTCACACTTTGACTCTGCTCTAAACTAGGCAAAATCTCTAATTTCTGAGCTAAAAACTGCTCTCGGCAAACATAGCGCTGAATTTTACCACTAGAAGTTTTGGGAAGAGTAGCTGTCTTAATCAAAGCTACAGTATGAATCTGTAACTCATGCTGCTCCAAAACCGCTTGCCGAATTTTCCCCACCACTTCTGCAACGTTGAGGTGACGCAGGTATTGTCGCTCAACTTCTTGCACAATTACCAGTCGCACTCCATCTTCGCGGTTGATCGTAAAAGCAGCACCACAGCCAAGTCTCAGGGATGGATGAGCTTGAGCAACGGTTAATTCAATATCGTGGGGGTAATAATTGCGTCCCCGAATAATGATTAAATCTTTGAGACGACCTGTAACAAATAGTTCGTCCTGATCTAAAAAGCCTAAATCTCCTGTCCTTAAAAATGGCCCTTGTTGGCTATCTGCTAAGTATGCTTGGAAAGAATCCTTTGTTGCTTGCGGATTATTCCAATACCCTTGAGCAACACTAGCACCTGACACCCAAATTTCTCCCACTTCATTGGGTAGACATGGCGTTAAAGTCTCTGGGTTGGCAATTACAACTTGTAGGCTTGATAGGGATTGACCACAACTGACAAGATCTTGACTGCCAATATGATTGTTGTTAGGAATAACTTGATGCTGTTTTAAAGCATTCTCCTCTACGGTTTTCACAATCGGTAAAGCCGTTTTATCTCCTCCCGCAATGATCAAGGTAGTTTCTGCCATCCCATAGCATGGATAAAAAGCTTCTCGACGGAAGCCACAAGGCGCAAATAAGGTAGCAAACTGCTCCATTGTTTCCGCACGCACAGGTTCCGCACCATTGAAAGCGACTTCCCAACTGCTCAAATCGAGAGTTGCGCGTTGTTCTTCGGTAATCTTACGCACACATAAATCATAAGCAAAGTTAGGGCCACCACTGGTAGTTGCTTGGTAACGCGAAATCGCTTGCAACCAGTAAAAAGGCTTTTGCAGGAAAATCATCGGGGGCATGAGGACGACCGGAAAACCACCGTAAAGTGGTTGTAAAACTCCGCCAATCAAACCCATGTCATGGTAAGGAGGTAGCCAAATTACACCTCGGCTATCCGATGAATGCTGAAATGCTTGATAAATTAAAGATAAATTGTGCAGTAAATTACCGTGAGTAATCATGACACCTTTTGGTGTCGAGGTTGAGCCGGAAGTGTACTGTAAAAATGCGAGGGTATCACTGCTGATTTTGACTTTTTGCCAATCCTGCGCCCAGTTGTAATCTAGGTTGTCGGTAGCTTGCCATTGTAAAGTCTGTAAATCTGAAAATAATTCTAATTGTGGTTGAATGTGGGCTAAAACTGCTTGAGTAGTAAGCGCAATCTTAGCTTTGGCATCAGCAGCGATCGCTTGTAGTCGTGAGGCAGATTGATTGGGACGGGGAGGATAAGCTGGAACCGCAACTGCACCCGCATACAAACATCCAAAAAAAGCAGCAGCAAACTCTAATCCAGGCGGAAAAAGTAATAAAACTCGCTCTTGAAACGCTTTTTGGCTTTGCAAATAGGATGCGATCGCCTGCGCTTTTTGATGCAATTCGCCATAGGTGAAACTGCTATCTTCGCTCACTCCATCTGCAAGAAAGGTATAAGCTGTTTGCTGCGGCTGATGGATTGCTCTATATTCTAAGAGCTTCACCAAAGTAGTGACGCTAGAATCTATTGGTGTATGTATCATTTTGCTCCTACCAATTCATATTTAGCAGGAATTTCCTCGCCTTTCCACTTAATAGCAGCTTCAATCTCAGAACCTAAGTAAGGATGAATATTTAATTCAGTGCGGATTTCCTCTAAAGGTTTTTCCCATAATGTATTCCAGGGAACTCCAAACAAAGGTTGTGCTTGTTGTCCCATAATCCAGCCTCGAACAACAGCTTCCATGTGCTGACTGCACAAATCCATATCTTCAATGGCAGTTTTGAGTAAATTTTTAGCAAGTAAAACAACCCAAAAACGGGCAGGGTAAAACTGAGTCAAGGAAAATGTCTCTACTTGAATTTCTCCAGCTTTGTCTGTATTGCTACCTGTAACTATATGCCAAATGTCATGAGTTTCCATGACATAATTGAACAAAAATCTATAGGTATCTGAAGTATGTTCGCGCACTGGAGGCGGAGTTAATCCGTTTCTCAGCATATGATCGGCGTAAATATACCCCAAGGTGTTAGAAGGTAATTGATGGAGTTGCTGTAAATCAATCTTTCCTAGTAGCTGTTTTTCAGAAAGGGCAATTCTTCCTCTTTCGGTGCGCGATAAAAACTGGACAATTTGATTTAAACTCTTAGGATCAATTGCTGCATCAGACAAATTGCCACCAGCAGTAAAAGAACCATAAGGCAGTTGTACAATCCGCATGAAGCGATAGGCAAATATCAGCTTTTTTAGTTCTTTTTTAAAATTTTCTAAAATCACCATTGGATTTATTTCCCTGAGATGCTTTAGTTTTTAAATTAAAGAACGATCGGGGAGAACTAGGGGAGATGATCGCATTAGTGGATTCCTACTCCTGGGTTCCCTGCTTCCCCTACCCTGCATCTATGGCACAATGGTCTTTTCAAAATTAACTCCAACCCAATGCTTCACTAACTTGCTGGGCGAGTTTCAATGGACGGAAGGGCTTGGCAAAAACAGCAGCAACTTTCAATTCAGCAAAGTGATCTTGCTGACACTGCTGAAGTTTGGCAGTTACTAAAATTACCGGAATTTTCTCAGTAGCGGGGTTAGCTTTCAGTTGTTCAAGAGTTGCTCGCCCATCCATATCAGGCATCATCATATCTAGCAAGATGGCATCCGGTTGGTGGTTAGCTGCCATGCTCAACCCTTCATTACCAGAATTGGCAGTCAATACGTTCCAGCCAGCACCCATTTCTAGCCCTAGTTTGGCGATCGCCCGGACATCTTCCTCATCATCAACAATTAAAATAGATTTGCTCATTGCCATACTCCAGCATAGTTAGCTTGGTGTCCAACATAGCTTTTAACTTTATCAGTAGAAGTCCCAGACCTACCGATGAGGAGGTGTCGTGATGAATACGAGTATCTTGTCACTTTTTCGATAAATATTCATCAAAAGACTTTCAATGCAAAGCTATTGATCTATTTTCACTCTTACCAATTGAACTAAAGTGTTCAAGTGTCCTGTCAATGCCGCCCGCACTGCTGTTTCTTTGTCGCGAATTTCCCCTAACATAATGCTGGATAACAATGGCAACTTTCTAAGTTTGGAGCGGTCTTTTTCCACTGGCGTTGGTAACACGATTAAGCTCTATAACGTTTCTCTAGAGGGAGCAACTGATATTCAAAATATTGATAGTCTTAGTGCAATTGATATCAGCACCATCAAGCCTGTTCAAAAAACTTTGCTACTTGATTTTAGTAGTTTAGGTGTGCCTCTAGATAATATCGAAGGTCTTGCCTTGGGGCCAGATTTAGCAGATGGACGGCGTTCTTTAGTGGTTGTCAGCTATAACAATTTCGCTGCAACTCAATTCACCCAAGTTCTAGCTTTTGGAGTTCAGCAAGTCCCAGAACCTTCTTCAGCAATAGGTATCTTGATATTTACTGCAATGGGTGCTAAGTCATTGCGGCGACGCAAAAAAGGGTAAAAATTTCAGTTTAACGGAGATCCTGCACCAGTCTCAATAAGCCATTTTGAGTAGAGCGAAAAATCTATAAGATTAATTTTCCCTGGAAATACGACACATCATTTAGGGGTGGGTTTATAACTATTGTTGCTCTGAATATATAGCAGGAGTCATTTGGAATTGTCGTAACTACTACTAGCTAATTAGGAGCCATCAGGACTGACAACAAGGGAGGTTACTTAAAAATGTAGAGACGCGAACCCGCGCGCCTCCACATTTTTAAGCTGCTTTCAGAAACCAGCTATAAAACTAAGTTGTTAGTGTTATTTAAAGCAGTCGCCGAAGTATTTTCTACGGCAATAAACGGTCGAAAAATTCCCTGGCCTATCGAACCATCTGGATCAATTTGAATGCTAGTACCAAATCCTCGCTGTTCTAGCTGTATATAGCCGTCAGCGAAAGGATCTGAACCGCTATAGCCAAGGCTATCTAGAAGTTCTGTTAGGACAATCTTATCAATGCCAATTTCAAAGTCAGTGATGCGATCGCCTACATCTCGAAAACTCTTGTAAATAAACTCATCGCGCCCGCCACCGCCTGTGATCAGATCATGACCTTCAAATCCCACAATGCGTTCGCTTTCATCAAGACCCGTTAAAACATCTCTTTTTGACGTACCGTTGATTGTAGGCTTGGGTAAGTTGAAACGTGCTACTAGCGGGTCATGATCGCTGATTTGGTCAGCGAATTCAGCATTGATGTGAACAGGATCGTATTCAGCAACGTTAGCTAAATTATTGCTAACTAAAACGTGGTCTAGTTCTTGGGAATTTCCCTCAAAGACGTAGGAATAACGCTCATTTTCTGGTAATGTTTCGGTGAGATTGGTGAGATTTTGCTCTAAAATTTGCAACGGTTGGTTGAAATAAAACTCATTCAAGTCACCCACTACGGCTACATTAGCATTTGGGTCTGCGTCCAAAATGTTTTTTACGTAATCATTCACAACTGTAGCTTGTGCAGTTCGTTGTGCTTCACCGCCATTTACGGAAGGCTGAGTAGTACCATACAAGGGAGTACTGCCACCTTTGGAAGTGAAGTGATTGTTAATTAGAGTGATTTGTTTTGAATTAAACTCAAACGTAGCTGATAAAGAATTGCGGCTATTTTGAAAGGCATTGCCATCAGCAAGATTGGGGTCTTCGATGCGTTGCAGGGAACCTTCAACAAAGTCAACGCGGTTAGGATTATAGAGATAGCCGACGCGGATATTGCCACCGGGTTCTCCGCCGCTTTGGTCATCTACGGGCGGGATATCTAGATATTGATAACGAGGGCCGCCTGCTGCAACAATGGCATCAATTAAGGTTTGACCAGTCAGAAGTGCATCAACGACACTATCGTTTACAGATCCATTGTTATCTTGGATTTCCTGAAGGGAGATGATATCGGGAGATTTGAGGTCGCTGACAATTTGATTTGCGATCGCGTTAAACCTCGCGCTTCCATCACTCGGATCGAGGTTTTCTACATTGTAATTAGCAACAGTCAGTTGGTCGGCAGTCCCCACTAAATTAGTCGTTTCTCGCGTCACTCCAGTAGAAGTAGGAGTAAATGACTGAGTTGCCAACACTTCAAAATTACCAAAACCGTAGCTGACAACACCCGTAACATTCCCTAGTTGCGCCCCTACATTCACTTGTGGCGTGGAAAACCCAGGTGTTATACCAAGGTCTGCTTGAATTTGGATGCGTTCCGGATTTAAGTCATTGGCATTAACGGTAATACCGCCTCGGCTATTAACCCCAGTCGCATTCGCACCGTTATCTGCTAAAACGTATACTTCCCCAAATTGATTAGTAGGACTGACAGACACGGCATTGTTAATTTGAACCCGCATCCCCTCCAAGCTTTCATAAAAATCGATGCCGTCTTCAGCCGGATCGAAAGTGGCAAAATTATCGTTGTCAATAATTGCCGTCGGCGGTGTCCGACCTCCAGCACCAAGAACTGTGCCTGCGGGTAGCGAGTTGCCTGTTGATAAAGTGGTAACGGTGGGGCTGCTAATTTGAGTACTTGAAAGATTACCTGAACTAGCACCGCCAGGGGTAAATTCCGATACACTGCCCCCAACTTGCACCTCAGCGCCCACTGCTACAGTAGGTGCAGAAGAAGTAAACACAAAAATGCCGTCTGAGGTTAAATCATCGCTATCTCCACTGGCATCTTGCAGATAAAAGCCGTTAGAATCGACGGCTGTGACAATTCCCTTGGTCGTGACGGTTTGACCTACTAGAGACGAGGTATGACCTGCTCCCTGAATCTGGTAAATAGGCGTAATTGAGACATCGTTATCGGCTAGGGTAACTGTGGCGGTGCTGGAACTGCCCAAATCATAAGCAACGGTATCAGTTAACGTCAGCGTTACTGTTTCGTTTCCTTCCACCGTGCTATCGTCAGCAGGCGTAATTGTAATATCTACAAAAGATTGACCTGCTGCGATCACGGCAGTCCCAGTTAAGTTGGGCGTGTAATCATTACCATTCGTTGCTTGACCTGTACCCGTAGCTACAGTGTAATTTACGATTAACTCGGCGCTAGTATCGCCTGTGCGGGTAATTCTAAACGTAGCCTGATTTGCACCTTGCTCGGCTGCTTCGGCATCTGTAGCAATAATGCTTACTGTTGGCGCATTACTGCCACCGCCACCCTCAGTTGTGTGGTTTCCCAGATTGCCAAATGTATCGGTAGCAAAGCCATCCCATTGACTGCTGGGGTCAAAGACATCATTGGGGTTTGTATCTCCAGCCGCGATCGTGCTTTTACGGCGCAGTGTATTGTCGGCCGTACTGGTTACTCTAGTTCCCCATTCAGTACCCGGAGCTACACCAATTTGTCCGAGGGAATCAATAACTGTTCCATTGATTCCACCCTTACGCAAAACGATCGCGTCGTCGCCATTGAACCATGAAGCACTACTCGTTTGATCGGCTTGGGCTAAAATCGTCGCATTTGCAGCAGCTTGTGCCAGTACGAAAACATCTCCATTTGCTACAGTGCCAGTCAAGTTTATAGTTAAACCCGCAGTTGTACTGCCATTAAAGTACATTTGTACGACATAGCCTTCTGTAGCCAAGTTAATCGCACCACCCGTACCGTTATAGATTTCCAGGGCTTTATTGTTACTACTGCCCTCGATATACTCTGAGAAAAACAAATTTGCCATGAGTTGCCCTACGATTGCGTAAATTGATTGAGTTTTCTTTCGTAACTTTGTATCCAATCTTTCTATACGTAGCAATTGCAGGTTAAGGTCAAATTTATTTGAGGTTAATTCCTATATTTCGTACTTAAAGTAGCCTATCAATTTGTCAATAATTTTATATTTGAGCAATTAATAAATGAAAAAAAAGGCAAACTTTTACTTTAGAGCATAGGAGTGACATACTCAAAAAATCACGCACCTTTCTGATGCGATCGCAAGTCATCTGCTCATCCTCAGTACGTTCGGGCAGTACTAATTTTGCTTTGTGTGAATTTGTAAACCAGCCCCTACTAAATACAAAGCACCAAAAACTAAGTAGAAATTAATTGAAAATTGATGCGTCGAATCATCTGCTTAATTTTCCGACTTAACTATTACAACAAAAGCTGAAAATATCTGCCTACACCTCAGCTTGGCGACGGCGTAAAAGTCCCAATAGAGGTACAACAATCAATCCCATCAAAAAATTAGGTTCGGGAACTTCTGTGACGCTATTGCGGACTGCAACAGCAGTATCTGGAAAGTCAGTAAATAAGCCATCAACGCCTAGTGCAAAAAACTGTTCGTATTCTAATGCTGGGTTGCCGTTATAGTCGGGAGCTAGGTAGCGGTCTTCATTACGGAATGTGTAGGGATGTACCAGCAACCCGACATTATGAGCATCATCTACTAGCGAAGTGGGCGCTTGCAGCGGTTGGTCAGCGTCAGTGATAATTCCATCCCCATTAAGATCGTCAGGCTGACCATCCCCATTATTATCAACAGTATTAGCGGGAATGATTAACCGTTTCCAGGGGCCAATTCCATTAGCATAATCGGAAATATTGCTTAATCCTGTAGGAGTTACTAGGTCGCCATAAGTGCGAGGATCTCCACTTACAACGAAATCATAAGGTTTAGCTGTACTGGCATCAAATAACTGAACCAGAGGCACATCAGTTAAGCTGTTCAGAAGTTGCAGATTTCCAACTTCAAACGACTGGATAAAAACTGGAGCGTCAGGAGTGGTATAACCGTTAGCAGTTAGGAGATCAACTAAAGGTTCTTCCAGCGATAGAGATGCTGGCCCTGGTGCAACTGTATTGACATAGGCAGGGTTGTCGAAGTAGGTAGGGTGCTTTGTTTCTGGGTAAATGCCGATAGTGCGATTAGTTTCCAAACTTTTTTGCTTGGCTAGATCGATAACTTCTTGCAAAGTCGGAATTTCGTACAAACCGTTATAGGATTGATCGCGGAAAGGCAAACGTTCTTTAGCACGGAGAGTTTTAATTTCTGCTATAGTAAAATCTTCGGTAAACCAGCCGGATACGGATCTTCCATCAATAGTTTTGGTGGTGAAGCGATCGGCAAATTCTGGACGATTTGCTACATCGGTGGTTCCAGAAATTTCATTTTCATGCCGAGCAATTAGTATGCCGTCTTTAGTTGAAACTACGTCTGGTTCGATATAGTCTGCCCCCATTTCAATTGCTAACTCATAGGAAGCCAGTGTATGCTCTGGGCGATAGCCACTAGCTCCCCTGTGTCCGATCACAATTGGCGGTTTTCCGGTTAAAGTCGCTGCTACTGCTTCACCTACAGGTAAAATTGTTAGTGTTGCTGTTGCTAATAATATTAATTTTGCCAGACGAAACATATATCATTCCTTACTAAATATTAGGATTTTTGGTTGTTTTTTTCTAAGTTATTCAAGTTTTTAGCTAATCTTTGACCTACTCCGCTACGAAAACTACGCTTAAATATTGAAGCTGTTCCCAAAACTCCTAATAACAATAAACTTAATTGATGATTTGATTCTGGTACAACTTGAGCTTCATCAATTAATAAGCCAGAAATTCTTTCCCCATCCCCTACATCAACAACGCCAAGTCCTAATATATATTCCCCACTTGTAGGTATTTTATAAGAAAATTTTTTAAAGCCCGTTTCCTGATTGAAACTTGTAGTGGAATTTTGAAATTGCGAAATTGTGTCAGCGAAACTTAATAACAAACTTTGCTCGGATGATTGAATACTCACAAAGGCAAAATCATTAAAATCTGGATAAGTCAGGTCATCAACAGCAGCTTGTCCTACAGATTCATTGGTAAGAAAGTCCCAATAAAATGATAATGTTTGTCCCGCAACTGCTGTAAAGCTTTGCTTAATTGCAGAACCTTCTATTGGTGCTGCTGTGGCTATATCATCTAAGGAGTTATCTGACAAGAAACTAGAAATATTTAAAAACTCCTCTAGATTAGGAAAATTGCTGATAAAAATTGCGGGAACAGCGCTACCACCAATAATCGGATTAAAATTTTCATCAAGACCAATTACTTCTTCAAATGCTGTTGACAAAAAAGCCTGATTATTACCTTTAACTGGCTCTACACCAAAAGTTGAGGTTGTTATTTGAGTTGATCCTATTGTTTCCCAATTACTAAAAGCTGATTCAAACCCTCCATTGCTTATGGCAGCCTTTGCTGATAGTGGGAAAACTAAACTCGTCAGTATGGTAAGAGTAGTAATCCGAATTTTTTTTGCCATTTTTTTATAAAATTTATTTTTCAAATTAATCCTTGCATATTTTTAATATTTATAATTACTCAGGTTAAACACAAGAAATGAAGTGGTTAAATTTTTATTAAAATTAAAGTGAGAAATTTTAATCTAATTTTTAATTGAATTTAATACATTGAGGATAGTGTTAGATTTAGTGTTTTGTTTTAAACTAATAATTTTGACAAAAACATAATTTATTTCAATAAACATAAAAATAATATTGAAATTAATAAATTTAGAAATATTTATTTTAATTTCAAGAATTATGCAAAGCATCTACCTGTAGGGTGCGTTACGCTTTGCTAACGCACCCTACCCACTATATTTGGAGTAACTGCGTAAATTTTAAAGTGAATAAATTAGGATTTTTTCATTAATAACGCAAATAAAAACTAATTAACAATTAAAAAGGTTTGAAAATGTCTAAAATAACGAGAAGACAACTACTAATATTTTTTGGTGCTAGTGCTGGAACTACTGTCTTAGCTCCTACCATTGAAAGCCAACTTTTTGATACTAATGCCAATGTTTTTCAGGCACTAGATACATCTCTAAAATTTACTCCTGTGCGTTTACCGCATCCTTTACCAATATATCAACAGCAAAAAAGTTATTTAGCGACAGGATTCGGGCAGGGAACTGTATTAAATCCATCTAGTAATCCTAAATTAACCCAATTTCAAGTTATAGATGACGTTGTAGTACCACCGGAATATGAACGTTATGTGATTGTACGTTGGGGCGATCGCGTTTTCTTAAATCCAGAAGAATACTTTGGCTACAACTGCGACTATACTACCTTCATCCCAATTGATCGAAATCCTAACAACGGCTACTTGTGGGTGAATCACGAATACGTTTCTTACCCAATTTCTGTTCTAGCGCCTGGAACTTCTAGTGATTTAGCAGGGTTCCCTGAATCATTTCCTTTAGTAGTTGGCTATAGTCCAACGACTAAAGACCGTACCTTGTTAGGCGAGTTTATGTATAACATGGGTGGGTCAATTTTACGTATCTCTCGCCCAAATCGTAGTTCGCGCTTCGCTGTAGTCAATAAAGATCCTGGAAACCGCCGTATTCACGGTCTTTCAGGCTTAGGAATCAATGCTCAACGTACTGATGGATATCAAAGTGTCACCTCTTGGGGTAACAAAAGCTATCAACAAGGAGACCAAAACTACTTAATTGGTACGGGGCTTGCTGCTACTCAAGTCTTTAATTTGAGTACAGACACATTAGGTAATAAAATTATCGGTACTGCCTACAACTGTTCTGGTGGCACAACTCCTTGGGGAACAGTATTATCTGCTGAAGAGAATTTCCAGGCTAGTTCCACCTTTTTCGTCGGAGTGACAGAAGCCGTCAAGCCTGATGGTACTCAAACAAGTTATACTTCTGGTACTACTGGAGCGGAATTTGGTTTAGTTGGTGAAAAATACGGTTACATGGTGGAAATTGATCCTGCTAATGCGGGTTTCCGTCCACGTAAACACACGGCTTTAGGTCGTTATCGCCATGAAAATATTGCTTTGCGCGTAGAAGCGGGCAAAAAGTTAGTTGCTTACATGGGTGATGACCGTAGAGGAGGTCATACTTGGAAGTTTGTCAGCAATGGAATTGTGGCTAGCGTTACTGATAAGAACAACAGTAACTTATTTGAACAAGGTACTCTTTACGTTGCCCGTTACAATGCCAATGGCACAGGTCAGTGGATTCCACTAACTTTAAATGCCCCAACTAATCCAATTAAACCATCAGTACTTGCTTCTGTAGAAGTTGCCAATATAGGTAAAGCTACTAACAATGGTCGTTTACCACTACCCAGACGTAATGGCATTGCAGGTCAAACTACAGATGGTGGTGCTTTTAATGTAGAAATTTCTAATGAAGCTACAGCCTTACCAAGTTATCAAGGTAAGAAGTTGTCAGATTTTTATACCAGTCAAGGCGCTGTATTAGTTGATGCCTTTTTAGCTGCTAACTTAATTGGAGCAACTCCGACTGCACGCCCAGAAGATATTGAAGTGCATCCTCAAACTAAGGAAGTTTTTATTGCTTATACTGATGGTGCGCCTGGAAGTGATGGATATCCTGACTCTCGCATCTTTATAGTTTCTAAATACAGTGCTAATATCAATGCAGCACAACCTTCAGGCTCAATCTTTAAGATTATTGAGAATAGTGCTGATGGTACAGGTAATACTTTTCGCTGGCAAAGATTAGTTAAAGGTGGAGAAGTAGGCGCAGAACCTGGAGACGGTTTTGCCAATGTTGATAACTTAGCTTTTGATAGCCTTGGTAATATCTGGTGCGTCACTGATATGTCTACCAACGCTCATAATGGTTTTGATGTTGGTGTTGCTGCTAATCCTAGACCAATTGATCATCGAGTAGTTGGTGCAACATCAACTGTGGGTACAGATTCTAATCTAAATGTGCAAACATCCGATTTGATTGGAGTTTTTGGGAATAATTGGCTGTTTTATATCCCCACAACTGGTGCTAATGCTGGTACTATAGTACCTTTTGCTTATGGGCCTGTACGTTGTGAGTTGACGGGGCCAACTTTTATTGGAGATACTCTGATTCTTTCCGTGCAACACCCTGGTGAAGAATGCCCATTTACTCCCCAACAACTTCTCACCCGTGACATTGAAATGTTAGATTTGAACGGCAGCTTGTTTACTCAGCGTCGAAGTGTACCTCGTGGTAGTAATTGGCCAAGTAATATAGAAGGAACTCTTGAGGGGCCACCACGTCCTTCAGTGATTGCTATCCGTCGTAAACAATCCAGCGGTAGCTTTGTTTAATTAACTCTAAAAGATTTTGATCAACATCTAGTGAGAAGTGTTGCTGGTCTTTTATTGCTTTTAGAACGAGCAATATCTTATCGATTTGTGAGTTGGCTACAGGAGAATAGTGACGTATTTACTTTACACCTAGAGTGTTTAGGGTTTGGTTTGGGCTTGAACTTCGTTCAAGTCCCATTAAGCGGCAGAGTAATATAGAAAGTGCTGCCCTGATTTAACGTACTCTCAGCCCAAATTTTTCCGTCATGCTGCTCCACAATATTACGGCAGATTGTTAATCCTAAGCCCGTGCCTCCCTTGGTGCGAGAATCAGAAGCATCAACCTGCTGAAAGCGCTCAAAGATGGTTTGTAATTTATCAGTTGGGATACCCCGTCCTTGGTCTTTGACAGAGAAGATTACTGTAGCTTGTTTTTCTAGTTGAGTGCTGTGGGAATTTTCTAACTCAGTACTTAGTCGTTGTTCCTCAGTCTTTAGTTCAGCAGTCAAAAAAACCGTACTACCTGGTTTAGAGAACTTAATAGCATTGCTAAGTAGGTTAGTAAAGGTTTGCAAGAGGCGATCAGGGTCTGCCCAAAGTTCAACAGTAAGGGGTTTGGTTTGAAGCTTAATTTGTGTCCGGTCTGCCATTGCTTGCATCGCTTCGGTAGCTTGAATAAGCAGAGTGGCAGCATTACATTTCACCTTTTGCATAGGTATCTTGCCTGATTTCATGCGCTCCAAATCGAGAATGTCGTTGACCAAGCGGATCAGCCGTTCGGTATTGGTGATGGCAATGCTCAAGACATTTTGCCCTTGGTTAGTCAGAGTTCCCAGTTGCCCTGAACCTAGAAGATCCAGCGCTCCCATTAAAGAGGTTAAAGGGGTACGGAGTTCGTGGCTGACAAGGGAGATAAATTCGTTTTCTAAGCGCTTACGCTCAGTGATGTCATTAGCAATTAATAGAGCGCATTGAACCCCCTCTAGGTCGATCAGTTCGACGGAGAGCAAGACAATTTTGACATCAGTTGATTTAGTGTGGAATTCAAATTCCTGATTATGTAGCGAACCCGTTTCTAGCAACAATTGGATGGTGTTGGCGATCGCCCCAAAATGCTTTGTCAAATTTAGTTCAGTAGCAGTGTGTCCAATTACGTCTTCTAGAGAATAGCCGCTCATCTTCAGAAAACTGGGATTAACGTCGATAAAGCGTTGTTCAGCAATGGTAGCGATCGCAATCGGATTAGGGCTAGAGCGAAAAGCTTTGGTAAACTTTTCTTCTGCCTGCTTCCGTTCTCGGATCTCTTGCTGTAACTGAGAGTTTTGCTTTTGTAATTGCTTTTGCAGTTTCCGGATCGTCAGATGATTCTGGATACGGGCTAAAACCTCTTCCACCTGAAAAGGTTTGGCAATATAGTCAACCCCTCCAACTGAAAAGGCTTTTACCTTGTCTAACACATCTTCCAAGGCACTGATAAAAATTACCGGAACTTCACGGGTACGTTCGTCTGCCTTCAGGTGTTGGCAAACCTCGTAACCGTTCATTTGGGGCATATTAATATCTAACAAAATCAAATCGGGGGGTGATGTCTGCGCCCCCCGCAATCCAGAGGAGCCTTTAGTGACACTGCGGACTTTATAACCCTGTTTCGTCAGCATGGCAGATAGAAGGTTGAGGTTTTCTGGAGTGTCGTCAATCACCAAAATATCTGCTTTAGGGGTGCTGGCAGGCTGGTTAGGCATTGCAGTTCCTCATCACCTTTTTTCGGGGTTCGTTGATGCACTAGGCATCGCAGCTTTCTTCAGTTAGAGCTAAGACTTCATCAAAGCAGAAGTGATGTACTAGATCTGCAAGTTGCTCTGCCATAGCCCGATAAGTTTCAGGAATTTGCTCAATGAGTTGAAGAATCTCTTCCGCATCCACTGCCAGTGCTGCCTGGTTTAATTGTGCGATCCACTCAACAGGCATAACTGTTAAGTCGGAAGCGTGAAGTGTGAAGTGTGAAGCTGGAAGACTTTCTTTCTCCTCATAGACATAATGCACTCCTAAATGCTCCGCCATCTTCTCAAAAAGTACTGGCTCTCGGAAAGGCTTGCGAACAAAGTCGTCACAACCCGCAGCTAAGACAGTTGCCTGCTGTTCTTCAAAGGCGCTGGCAGTTAGGGCAATAATCGCGGTTCTTGAACCATTCTCTTGCGCTCGAATGCGTCGGGTTGCTTCGTAGCCGTCTATTACAGGCATCCGCATATCCATCCAGATGAGATGGGGGTGCCACTGTTGCCAAATTGCGATCGCCTCCTGTCCATTGGTAGCAGTGCGAGTCTCAAAGCCAACCATTTGAAGTAATTGCCAGATCAGTTCTCGGTTTTCCTGCCTGTCATCTACTATCAAAACTCGGTACACAGGTTGATTGGGGGCAAGCTTGAGGACGCGCCCTTTGGTAAATTGTTGAGATTCTGCCAAGGGTTCAGCTAAGGTAACTGGCACTTCAAAGCTAAAGGTAGATCCGCAATCCACACTGCTAGTAATCTGGATATCGCCCCCCATCAGCTGGACAAACTGGCGGCTAATAGTCAACCCTAAACCCGTACCTTCTTTAGTTTGGATGCCGCTTGCGGTTTGGACAAACGGCTGGAAGAGGTTGTCCATTTCCTCTGGTGCAATTCCCTTTCCAGTATCTTGGACTTCAAATAAGATTCTCAAAGCTTCGTTGTCCGTTTTTCGTTGCTTTTGGTCATTGAACACCAACACGCGAAGCGTTACACCTCCTACCTGCGTAAATTTGACAGCATTGCCCAATAAATTGATTAAAACTTGGCTGAGTTTACCCTCATCTGTCACAACATACTGCGGTAGATCGGGAGCAATTTCAAAATAAAGTGATAACTGTTTTGCTTGGGTGCGTACCTGGAACATTTCCTGGAGCGTCTGCAATAGTAGGTGCAAGTTAAAGGCAGTTGGATTCAACACGATCCGTCCTGACTCAATCTTGGACATTTCCAGCACATCGTTGATTAAGTTAAGTAGATGTTCGCCACTACGGTTAATGATTGCCAAAGATTCTCGCTGGTGTGAAGTCAAAGCAGCATCTCGCTCCATCAACTGAGCAAAGCCAAGGATGGCATTTAGGGGAGTGCGAAGTTCGTGGCTCATATTTGCCAGAAAGATACTTTTGGCACGGTTAGCCTCTACGCTTCGTGTTGCTTCGCGAACGGCAACTTCCTTAGCCAGCTTCAGCGCTTCTTCTGCTTTGTGCCTTGCTCGACCAATAGCAATCAGTTCTCCTACTAGCTTGAGTAAGTTAATATCCTCTTGGCTCCAAGCTTTCGAGCAGCGGACAACATCTACACCGAGAAATCCAACGACTTTCCCACAATGGAGTGTAGGGACAGCTAGTAAAGATTGGGTCGATTGACTTCTAAAGAGTTCTCGCTCTAATTCTGCCTCTGGGGGAAGCTCGGCAAGGCTGGAAATTTGTATGACTTGACCACTAAACATCTGTTTGGTGAACCAGGGGAACGTTGTAGTAGCTCCGCCTGCTGCCAGAGTGGGTAATGGCTCAACGCTAGTAGTACGCCATTGATGGATGAGAGAAAATTGAGTTTGATCGACTGAGTATTCATAAATGCAACTGCGCTCAACACCAATCAACTCAGCGATCGCCTGTAAGGTAAAGTTAATTGCTGTGTCAACATCCTGGTCAATGAACTGCCGAGAAATGCTACTAAGTACACTTTCTACTTGGGCGCGGCACTGCAATGCCTCTTCTGCCTGCTTGCGCTTGATACCCAAAGCAATTTCACGAGCAGCAAATTCCAATGCTTGCAGCATTGATTCACTCAGATCAGACTTAGCAAAGACAGCGAGCATTCCTAGAAGCTGTTCCTCCAGTCTCAGGGGATAGCTGGCAAAAACAACTATACCCGCTTGCGTTGCCAAATCCTCAAACACCGTATTAGTTACGTTCTGCTGAGGCGTTTGGGAGATCGGGAATTGGTTAACGGGTATACGACTGTAAGAAGTGTCAAGGCGAGTGTCGATTCCAGCACTAGCTTGTAACTGAAATACATCTCTTTGAGGGCGTAGCATCCAGATGCCAGCCAAGGCTGCATTAAAATGTTTGATTACTGCTTCAGCACAGCGATTTAAAATAGCTGGCAAACTATCGCTCTGGGCTAAGGCGCTACCTACATCAGCACGAAAGGCTGCTAATTTTGCCCGTTCTGCTAGAGCTGCCTCGACTTGTTTGCGCTCTGTTAAATCTTGGATGATAGCTTGAGTGATAAACTTGCCCTCCTCAACCTCAGCTACCGTTAACCAAACCTCAGCCGGAAAATCCGTTCCATCTGAGCGACGGTGAACCCACTGATCATTGTGGTAGGTACCCTGCTTGTAAGCCAGATCAAGCCCTTGATTGCCAAGACTATAAGAGTCTTGACCATTCGGTTGGAATGGTGGCGAAATATCACCAGGGTGCTTAATTTTTTCCTGAAACTCTTGACGAGAGTAACCAAATAACTTTTCAGCAGCGCTGTTGCTATCCCACTGACCTGTTGTTAAATCGGTTAATATAACAGCCATACTGGTTGCTTCGTACAAGGCCCGAAATCTGGCTTCCGACTGCCGTAATGCTTCTTCTGTTTGCTTGCGTTCAGTGATATCACGCGCAATACCAACGATAGTTAAATTGCCACTAGCATCTTGAGATGCCGCTAGATTAGCAACTTGCCAGTAGTAGTTACCATCTTTGTATCTAGCTCGGTACTCAATTCCAGACTGCCCTTGACCCGTTGTTACTACTGTGTTAACCGCATCTACACAGTTGGGTTGGTCGTCGGAATGTATGAAAGCCAGAAAGGAATCACCTTCCATCTCAGCAGGCTCATACCCCATAATGTTAAACACATTCGGGGAAAGATAGGAGAATATTCCTTCTGGATTGAGAACAAACAGAATATCGTTAGCATTTTCTACAATGTTGCGGAACTTGATTTCACTTGCTTCTAAAGCAGCCTCCGCTCGTTGGCGAGCCGTAATATCACGAAAGCTCCAAACTCTCCCAACAATCCTATCTCCAACTCTTTGAGGACAGGAGTAACGCTCAAATACTCTGCCGTCAGCAAGATCTAATAAATCATAGCTATGTGCTTCTGGGGTAGCGTATAATCCTTTGACTCTTTTGGTAAACTCATTAGGATCTTTTAATTGGTTTGCTAAATAGGCGATTCTTTTACCATGCTCTGGTTCACCCAAAATTTCTGGTGTAACAGACCACATTTCTAAGAAACTTTGGTTGTAGCTAACAATATGACCATTGCAATCTACCGCTAAAATTCCATCTTGAATTGATTCAAAAGTAGCTTGTAATAAAGACAACGAGTTTTCTAAGGCTGCTTGGGCTTGCTTGCGTTCCGTTGCATCAGTACCAACTGAGAGAATCTCAACCAAATTACCTTGTGCATCTAAAATTGGTTTATTCGCCCAAGCAATCCATACTTGTTTGCCATTTTTGCAAATATTTTCATTCTCATTGAACAAATAGTTTTCTGGATGCTGGCAAATCTCGGTCATCAATGCTTGCAAGTCCCGCCCAGAGGTTTCTGTTTCAGAGACAATCGTGCCAACAACATTACGACCTATAATTTCACCTTTATTGAAGCCAAAGAAGTACTGACCATATTCATTCAAAAACTGAATATTTCCCTGAGTATCCCAGCGTAAAATAATGCTGTTGGCAGTTTGAACTAAATCTCGGTACTGAGCTTCGCTAGTTCGCAGTGCTTGCTCTGTCCGCTTGCGATCGCTAATATCCCGCCCTAAAATGACTAGTCCCTTACGCCTACCATCTGGGTAAAATAAGGGAACTTTGATCATGTCCCAGATGGTGGCTGTTCCATCAGTTAGGGGAACAACTTCCTCTACTCGCTGCATATACCCCTGTAGCCAAGCTTGTTCGTCTGTTTGGCTACAATTTGGTAAGGCACTTTTATAAAAACTGCTGAATTGGGCTAGTTCTGCGTCGGTTTTGCCTTTGTAATCAATTCCCTGTAGCTCTAAAAATTCCAGGTTAGCCTGATTCGACTCTAACCACCGTCCGGCACCGTCTTTAAAACAAATTACATCCGGTGTGGCATCAATGAGTGTCCGTAATAATTCCTCGCGCTTTTGTAGAGATGCTTCTGCCCGTTGGCGTTCTAGAATGTCTTCTTTTACCTGCGTGATATCCCGAATCACTAGGACAACGGCATGAGCGCCTTCAGCTATTGCCGCATAGCTTCCAGAAATCTCTAGGACTAAAGTGCGATCGCGTAGCGTTCCCGTAGGGAAATCGCCTCGCTGAAACTCATATTCGGTGGCTGCATTCTCCCCGTTTCGGATCATTACATCAGGATAGGAATCCAGAGGAATAAGTTGCCCCGCCTGTCTCAGGGGTAGTAAGTGGTTGAGCCCGATGCCCAAGATAGTAGACTGCGATTGGTTTACCAGGCTCTCAAAAGTAGGGTTGCACCATTGCACTTCGTTGTCTTCACCTACAAAGACAACGGCATCAGCGATCGCCCCCATCGCCACTTCCATCTTGTGCAGGGTTACTTGCAGTTGATTTACTTGTTCAGCTAAACCGTTGCACATTAGAGCCTCCTCGTTTGGTCGATCACAGAGAGGTTAACGGGAGGGGAATGCCGACATTAAGGTGGAAAAAAGTTTTATGCACATCGCGCCATTATTGATTTTTCACTGTTTAAACAACTTTAAGAATTAACCCCTCACGAGCTAATACGGCATTGGGACAGGCGGCTAACACTTCTGATTGCAACTTATCCATAAACTCATCATTATGATTAGGTTCATGGTGGAAAATCACAGGATGCTTCACCTTAGCCACCTCAGATATTTTTAAAGCTTGCTGCCAAGTAGAGTGACCCCAGCCTACTTTAGGTGACTTAGGATTGTGAAATTCTTCATCTGTATACATCGAATCATAAATCAGCACATCAGCGTCACGCGCCAAATACAGAACATTTTCATCCATGCGATCGGGAAAATGTTCTGTATCTGTGCAATAAAAAACACTATGTCCCTGCCAAGTTACTCGATATCCAATTGCTCCATTAGGATGATTGAGTGCAGCAGTTTCTATACAAATATCGTCGATATTAAAAGTATGTCCATAAGTTAATTCATAGAACTTAAGGTCAGCTTCAATCTTCGGTTCTGGAATCAACGAGTCTAGATGTAAGACGTTATCCCAGAAATGCTGTTGCATTGATTCTGTGCCTGGTGGCAATAGTCCATAAATATGTAATAAATTCCCTGGAATAAAGGCAGGACTAAAAAACGGCACTCCCTGGATATGATCCCAGTGATAGTGGGTAAAAAACATATGTGCTTCTAAAGGCTGCTGTTGCTCAATACTTCTACCAAGTACTCGCAACCCAGTACCACCATCGAAGATTAGGCGTTTACCACCCACGCGCATTTCTACACAGGAAGTATTTCCGCCATAACGAACTGTTTCATTTCCAGGGCAAGGAATGCTACCGCGTACACCCCAGAATTGCACAACAAACTCAGAGTCAGGATTTATTTCCATTTAGCACTCAAGCCTTCAATACACCACATTGACCCTGTTGCCGTAATAGATGATCGCACAGCACTAAAGCGACCATTGCTTCTACCATAGGCACGGCTCTAGGCAAAACGCAAGGATCGTGGCGACCTTTACCAGCTAGTAAAGTTTCCTCACCTGTCAAGGTAACGGTACGCTGTTCTTTACGAATTGTGGCAGTAGGTTTAAACGCCACTCGTAAAATGATATTTTCTCCGTTAGAGATGCCTCCCTGGATACCGCCAGAGCGATTAGTTACTGTGCGAATTTCGCCGTTCTCGTCAGTGTAAAATTCATCATTATGCTCACTGCCAGTTAGCATAGTGCCAGCAAAGCCTGAGCCAATTTCAAATCCTTTACTTGCTGGTAATGACATTACACTTTTAGCCAGGTCTGCTTCTAGTTTATCAAATACAGGTGAACCTAGTCCTTTAGGTATATTCCTAGCAACACATTCGACTACACCACCAATCGAGTCACCTTCCCGCCGTACCTGCTCAATTTTTTCAATCATCCTTTCTGCACATTCAGCATCAGGACAACGGACTATATTGCTTTCTACTTGTTCCATTGTGACTAAATTAGGGTCAACAATGCCTTCTAAGTCTTTTATGCGCTTAACATAGCCGATAATTTCGACACCAGCGACAATTTTAAGAATTTTTTTAGCGATCGCACCTGCTGCTACTCTGCCAATTGTCTCTCTTGCCGAAGACCTACCCCCACCTTGCCAATTGCGAATTCCGTATTTAGCATCATAAGTAGCATCGGCGTGGGAAGGACGATATTTAACCGCCATCTCATCATAATCTTGGGAGCGAGTATCTTGATTTCTCACCAAAATTGCGATCGGAGTTCCCATCGTTTTGCCCTCAAATACCCCAGAAAGGATTTCACAGGTATCAGATTCTTTTCTAGGGGTAGTAATTTTGCTTTGTCCTGGTCGTCTCCGGTCTAACTCTACTTGAATTTCCTCAGCAGAAATTTCCAGTTGCGGTGGGCAACCATCAATCACAACTCCCACCCCACCACCGTGAGATTCCCCGAATGTAGTGATCCGAAACAGATGCCCAAAAATATTGCCCATAATATCAAAGAAAGCCTAGAAATTAGTATTTTAACAGGAGATTTCTGGCAAAAATCCTAACTTTGGTTAATTAAAAATAAAGAATGGAAGAGTGGGGAGTAAAAGTAAAAAATGCCTAGAAAAATCAGGGAATTGAAAAGTCTATTGTTAAGGGCAGGATTTACTTACAAACCAGCTAAAGGAAGTCACACTAAATGGTTGCATCCTAAATTGTCTCAATCGCTCATAATTGGGGGGAAAGATGGTAGCGACGCGAAACCATACCTGGAAAAGCAAGTAGACGCAGTGCTTGAAGATCTCAAGAGAATGGAGGAATATGAAGAATGAAATACACAATTATCGTTCAATGGTCAGAAGATGATCGCTGTTTTGTCGTTTTTCTGCCTGAATTTGAGGATGTAATGCAACCTGTTACTCACGGGGAGACTTACGCAGAAGCATTTCACAATGCCCAGGAAGTATTGGAACTATTGGTTGAATCATCTCTACAAGAAGGTAAAGCATTGCCCACACTTAAGAAATATTTCCAAGTTGCTTAAGCGCAAAGATTAATCAGCTTAGAAGAACTCAAGCATTCATTGGTCAAAATAAAATTACTGTTTGATCTTTAAATATGCTTAACCCTACCTTTGTTTTAGCTTCAGCATCCCCCGCCCGTCGGCGTTTATTGCAAACGGCTGGGATTGAACCAGTAGTACAAGTTAGTAACTTTGATGAATCACAAATACAACTAAGTGATCCAGCCGAATTAGTCCAAGTTTTGGCACTGCGGAAAGCCCAAACTGTTGCAGAACAGTTTACAGGGGCGTTAATACTAGGTTGTGATTCAGTATTAGCCGTTGATGGGGAAATTTATGGTAAACCTGAATCGCCAGAACAAGCGATCGCACGTTGGCAAAAAATGCGTGGTCAGACGGGTATTCTCTACACAGGTCATGCCTTAATTGACCAGCCACACAACAAAACCTTGGTCAAGTGTGGCATTACTAAGGTGGAATTTGCTAATGTAAGCGATCGCGAAATTACAGCCTACGTTGCTACAGGCGAACCCCTCAAATGCGCTGGCTGCTTTGCCCTCGAAGGAAAAGGCGGATTATTTGTCGAAAAACTTGTCGGTTGCCACAGTAACGTTATTGGTCTTAGCCTTCCCCTACTACGAAATATGCTGATAGAACTAGGCTACATAATTACTGACTTTTGGAAATAATCTTCCTTTAGACAACTTAGAAAACTAATAAGTCGAAATAATTGCTAAAAGCTAGTAATTATATCTCCCCCTGGCCTAAATCCCAAATTTTTATAAAATCAGGTAAATATTTGGTATATTCAAGGCACTTCTGGTCTAACCTTGAGCTAGCTGCACTACCGTTAACAGAGAGTAACTTTATGGCTGCAAGTGACGACTTCAAAGAATATCTTAAAGCAGGAAAGATTGCTGATGCCCTGACTCTGGCGCTAGGTGAAGCTATTGAGTTAGAAATTACTACTTGGGTGTCGTCCGAATCAGCGGCAGATGCTTCAGGAAGTAATAACGCAGGTCAACCTTTACCAAGTCACCGGATGAAAACTCGCATCAATATTGTAGACGGCGAGATTGAAAACGAGGTAGGTAGCCAGTTTTTGGGCTATGGCCCCTACACTGATCTTAAACAATTTCACTTAGAACAAGTGCAAGCTGGACGGCAAGTGTTGCAGCACAACATCGCAACTTTGCAACAGCTATTTATGATCATGACTAGCACCCTATCACAAATACCCCAGGCATCACGACGGCAGCAGGGAGAAAACCCACCCCTTCCCCCTTCTACTTAAAAGAAAATGTCGTAAAAACTTGTGGTAACTTACCACAAGTTTAACTAAGCTCTGCAACCTGCAAAGATGTAAGGAAAGAACGTATTATGGCGGCAAGCGACGACTTCAAAGAACAACTCAAGGCAGGAAAAATAGTTGAAGCTTTGGCATTAGCACTCAGCGAAGCCATTGAGTTGCAAGTCACAACTTGGGTGTCTTCTGATCAAGAAACAGATATTAAACCAGGTCAACGCCTCCGCACACGGATTAATTTGCTGGAAGGCGATATTGAAAACGAAATTGGTAAAAAATTTATTGGCAATAGTCCTTATCGGGAATTGCGAGATTTTCACCAAGATCAGGTTAATCAAGGTCAAAAAATTATTCAGGATAACCTGAACAGTTTACAAAAATTATTTGAAGTGTGGGTGAGATTGCGGTATCCAAATGCTAATTTGCCGCCAATTAACCTGGAATTGCCTACTGGCGAAAGTCAACGCTTGCCATCACCTCAAGCAAATGTGACCCCGCTACCTGTTGATATTCCACCAACTCCCGTAGTGCAAGAGGAAATACTCACTCCAGAATTATTTCCTGAATCTCCCGTAGCACAAGAGGAAATATCCACTCCAGAATTATTTCCTGAATCTCCCGTAGCACAAGAGGAAATATCTACTCCAGAACAAACCCCAGAAGCCGCGCAAACTATAGAAGAAGAAACAAATCATAGTATGCAGCCTTCTGAAGCCGAATTGGAGCAAGACTGGCAAAGTATGTTAACCCAAGCCAGCACAACAACTCCAGTTACCAATCAGGAACAACCGGAAGCACCAGAAATAGAATTATCGCCCTCATTAGAGCAGATTAACTCAGTGCCAACGGTGCGTCCACCTCGTCTTGATTCCTTGCAGTTAGGAACCCAGGAGAATATAGATTCATCGGTATTGGAACAGATCAATTCCTTGCCAACAATACGTCCGCCCAGTTTGGATGCTTTGCATCTGGGGACAGAAGATGGTGAGGAAAATTTGCTGGAATCACACAATGAGTCAGACATCACCCCGCCACTACAAACTTCAGAGATACTACCTGAAGAAACTGAGTCAGGGTTGGATAACTGGGTTTTAGATTCTATAGAACAAGACATAACCTCAGACAACACCAATCAAACTCAATCTAACCAAGAATTTGTTGAGGAATGGGATGATTGGACAGAGGAGCAAGATGAATTAATTACAGCAGATGCAACTCATTTAGAGGTATTAGAGCAGGGGTTTGAGGAGGAATGGGATAATTGGGTGGATGATGAAGCCGATCTCGCCAATACAAACGCACCGATACCAACTTCAAATACGTTAATTGAAGCAGAGTGGGAGCAGTTTAAACCTAATTTTATCGAAGTATCTCCCGCAGTAGCAGAAACGCCCCAAGATGTTGAGCAGGCTAATGCTGACTGGATAAATCACCCTGAGTTAGTCGAAGAATGGGAGGCGGATAAGTTAGCAGAATCACATCTGATGGAAGAGTTTGATCGTTTATCACCAGATATGGAAGTGTCAGATTTAGAGCGTTATTTATCTGAAGAAACGCCGACAACAGAAATACCTGAAAGTGAAGGAGATTTATTGCTTACCCCTGCTGATGAAGATGCTCCACCTCGTTCTAATATGGAACTGGCAGCAGAGATACAATCTTATCCATCTTTAACTAATCAAAATAACTCGTAAAACTGCATATAGGGAGAATAAAGTCTGTGTTAGTTAGACAAGGTAGAAATAATCAATACGCGGCACCTCGAATAGAAAAAAACTTAAAGGATTTTATGAAGTCCTTAAGTGATGTGCTGTTGGACATGACAGCTTTAGAAGTTAATACAATGGTGGTGGAGCAAATTACTGGGAATAAGTTTATTCCTTGGCAAGTTTATCGAGATGTTTATCCCATATCTAAACAATATCTAGAACGTAAAGGGATTGATGAGTCTTTGCGCGATCGCTACCTAAGTTTACGCAAACAATTGGAAGTGGAATATTGCTTGCTGTTAACTGAAGAAAACCCTTCAGCTATTAGAGATACTCGCATTCTTACAGATCCGTCTGTCACTTTAGATCAAATAGAGACACAACTCCCTAACCCGCTCAATCCAAGTGCTACGCCATCAGAAATTAGAGCAATTCAAGATATGCTAGATGATGGTAGATTTTTACGGACTTTGCGTAAAATAGGAGAATTAAAAGCAGCCTTAGATAATCGCAATAAAGCACTATCTCAAAATCATGCTGAGGGATTAGAATATCTGGATGAAGATTTGGTAAGTGATTTAATTTATGCCCAAACAATTATTCAACTTGATGGCGATATTATCAACCGTTTCAATAAGCGATTATTTGATAGTAAATACAAAGATATTATTCTTCAAATACATCGAGAAGGAGTAATTGCTGGCGATAATCAGTGGCGTGGGCTGCTGGGATTTATTGTGAATATGGTTCAATCAATGTTAGTTAGACCAACTTCTATTATAAAATTACCTAAGTGAATTCTTTATTAACTAAAGTGAGAAGCGGGATGATCAAAGAAGTACCAACTTCTCCTGCTCTCAGCATCAGAGCATCTATCAATTTAGACAATAAAATTCAAGTTGAAGAAGTAAAAAACGAACAAGGTTTAATACTATTTCGATTTATTCGCTTCAATTTGGATAAAGCATCAGTCAAGGCAATTCTCAGCGCAAAAGCTAGGGGTCAAAACCTAAAAATTTCTAAAAGTCTGCTGACTCAATTGCGATATTTTGCTTTATCAGATGGAGAAAACCGTCAAGGTAAAAATCGCTTCCAATCGGGCTTGACTTTTTGCACTTATTATCATAAACCTGGACAATTGCAGGAGTCAGAAAATATCGTGATGCGGAGTGTGATCTCGCTTGATGGCGATATCATCCACCAAATTCAGCGTGATGCGTTGGAAACGCCGAAAAAGTGTTTGGCGATCGCTTCTTCCCATTATTGGTTAATTAACCAACTGCTAAACCAACTTAGGATTACTAGCACTTTGTGGCTGAATTGGGTTTCTTGGGGAATATCATTGCTGTTGGTTGCAGCAATGATAATTCCTTATGCGGGACGTTTGATGCAAATTAATTTATTAACTTTGCTGATTCCATTGTTAATGTCGTGGCTATTTCAACATGGAATTAAGCGACTACTACGTTCTACGTCTGCATCTATGGGTAGTTGGGCGTTACGTCAGTTGTTGTTGCGATTTCTCTCGCCCAAACCCTTTGAAAAGAAAATTGCTAAGTTTTTGTTAAGACGTATAACTTAACATTGACAAAATATTTAATTAGATATCAGGAGGCAAGTTAAGTAAATTTTTTGTTGCCTCCTATTTTACCAACATGGTTAATTAGCGATGCAAAATTGGCTGGTGTTTAGCACAATTTCACCATGTTCTGGAATCCAAGCAATCCATTCGTCCTCTGATTGCTGACACAATAAAAGTGCTTCATCATAACTGAACGAGCAGGGAGGATTTAGCAGTTGCACCCAGGTAGATGCTTCATACTTCTGCTCGTTCGACCAATACAGCGCACATGATGGAAACAGCATAGCTTTGGGAGAATATGCTTGTACGCCGATGGGAGATTTGTAAGTGTCGAGTTTCATAGTTTTGTTACTAAATAGTAGGTATACAAGCTTCAGGCTTAATGATCTTGCTCAATTTGAGCGACCTTAACCAGTGCGATTAAAAAAGTATTTCTGTAACTAATGATACAGAAATTATTATTTTAATCAATAGAAATTTTCATAACTTTACGTTTGATAGGTATAAAATCCTACCCTCCGCCCCTCCCCGTGTTCACACAGTGTGCGCGTAACCCATTACGAGGAGAGGCTTTTAGACCAACACGGAAGGGAAAAACTAAACATATTTGATGTAAAGACGTAGCATAGTACGTCTCTACAGAATGCAAAGTAATTGGGACTTATGCTAGGACAACTTTTTAACAAAAGGTGCGATCGCACTGACAAAATCCGCAGTTGACTCGTAGGGTAAAACATTGCGACCAGGAATTTTGATCCCCTCCCCTGCGTGTAAATACTGAAGGTAGTTAGCCAAGCGTTGATCGGGAGTTTCCCCTTTCCCAGTCTTACTGATACTGGAAGCTGTTTCTCCCATGACGACTAAAGTAGGTTGAGTCATCTTGGCGATCGCATCTGCATAATTTTGCCGCCAAAACCCCGCTAAAAAGGAAAAAACCGCATAGCGAGAATTTGGGTTTGCTGCGCCTGCCAACAACATATCTATCCACTGTGAATCAACATCCTCAACTGAGTCAAACAACTGTCTTCCTGAAAATGACCTTAAAAATTGGGGTGTTCGGGCATAACGATAAAACGCAGTGCCTACAGGAGAATCAAAGAATAAATTCCACAGCAATTTTTGCCGTAAAGTACTTGTAGGCTTAGTGATTAAAGACCAAGAAGGAGGGCCACTTAAAACTAGCCCTTTAATTAAATTTTGCTCTTTTTGGAGATGAATTAAGGCGATCGCAACAGGTAACAAAGCACCTTGCACCAGTAAAATAACAGGCTGTTTTATCTCTGTTTGCAAAAAATATTGTAATTGCTCTGCCCAATCATGGGGGGTATAAGCCATACGGGGCTTCTCACTCTCACCGCATCCCAGTAAATCTGGGTTATAAATTGGATTACTGCCACCTGTTTTAAACCATTCATTGCAAAATCGCTCCCAAAAATGCCGAGATAACCCAACACCAATAGGATGTACTAATAACAGGGGAACCTCAGAATTAACTTTGGGATTAGAGGCGCTATGTGCTGCGTAGCCACAGCGATAATTGTTCCAGGTGTACAAATTGGACATAAATTATTTGCTATTCTCAACGATCAATCAACCAAGCTATAACGAACTTGTAAGCATTCATTGCAAGTCTAACTATATACACAACAACGCATTAAAAGCCTTTTCCCCAGAGCTTTTCAGCTTGTTTATTCTTAGGACTGAATAGATATTACGTCACATACAAATACTGAAATTTTACTATTGGTAACCATAAAAAACCGTGGGATCACGGTCATCAAAAAGACTATATCCTTTATAAGATGGCAACATAACTTAAGAGATTCCTGATGAAATTCCCCTCCCTAGTACTGATAGCCAGTCTGATCCTAACTTTGATGCCCTGCAAAGCTAATGGACAGGAAATCACAGTCGAAACCAAACCCTTTGAGGAAGTAACATCAACTACAGCCTCAGATTCACAGGCATTTCCCCAGCCAACGCCGTCAAATAATATCAAGTTCGATTCAGCGAACAAAAATGCTCAGGGGAAACAAACAAGTGCATACACAGGTACAGATGTATTTCCTAACTCTGGATTTATTTCCATTCCTGTACCACCCCCAGTTTCACAGTCTGCATATATTCAGCTTCCTGTACCACCCGCAGATTCACAAGTAAATCCTCTTTCCGCTAAATTCATTTGGCCCGCTCAAGGTAGGGTAACATCGGGATTTGGTCGGCGTTGGGGAAGGGCGCATAAAGGAATTGATATTGCTGGGCCAATAGGCGCACCAATTGTGGCGGCTGCAACTGGGGTAGTAACTAAAGCTGGTTGGGTTTCTGGCGGTTATGGCAATTTAGTAGAAATTCAGCATTTTGATGGCAGTGTGACACGCTATGGTCACAACAGCAAAGTTTTAGTGATGGTTGGTCAATCTGTTGAACAGGGACAAATGATTGCAGAAATGGGTAGTACAGGGCATAGTACTGGCCCCCACTGTCATTTTGAAACGTTGATACCAGGAAAGGGAGCGATTAACCCAATTATTAATTTAGCTAGTCGTTCAACAATATCTCAGGCTGGGCGATAATTTGGTCTTGAAGACTGGTCAAGAGGAAAGATCAAGTGTAGATTATCGTTAAAAACAGTGGTATATGAGCAAATTTATTACCGATCATCTGGAAATTCGCTGCTGTTTTGAGGATCTTTAGGTACTTGATTAGATTGATTTTTAAGCCAAAAAGCAAGATTTTGTGCTAAATCAATTAGGGAATCTTGCAATTGCGGGGAAACTTCTAAGGGTAAGCTACCGTTACGTAAATGTAGTTCTCGCTGGGGAAAAGGAATTTCTACATCGCGATCGCGTAAAATTTCATCAATCCGAAAGTAAAGATCGCTTTTGATTTGAAACTGTTTACGTGGTTGTGTAATCCAAACTAGCAAATTTAACATTAAAGAACTTTGCCCAAATCCTGTAAACCAAACTTGAGGTGCAGGTTCAGAGATAATATCTGGATGTTCATTCGCTGCATCTACCAAGGCATTTTTTACAGCGCTTAAGTTTGACCCATAAGCAACACGGACTGAAATTTTTAGCCGTGATTTGGAACTCGGATAACTCCAATTAATCACTTCTGATTCTAAAAAATGGGAATTAGGCACAAAGATTGATACTTGATCTAAAGTAAGAATTTCAGTACTACGCACACTAATTCGTTCTACAGTTCCCACTTTGCCAGCAACTTCTACAAAGTCGCCTACTTGAATTGGGCGCTCAAAAATAATTACTAACCCACTAACAAAGTCTTTAGCAATTCCTTGTAGACCCAATCCAATACCGACTCCTAAAACACTGGCGAAGATAGTTAAAGAACTAAGATCTAGCCCCCAAACTTGTAGAAGTACTAAAGTGCCAATCAAAATTAAAGTGTAGTTAGCGATTTGAGCGATAGTTTCTTGGGAACCGCGACTCATCCCAGTCATGTATAAAACACGCGATCGCAACACTTTTTTAAGTGTTTTCGCGCTCATTAGCAGACCAATAAACAGCCCAATTAAAAATATTATCTGGATGAGTGAGTAAGACTTATCCCCCAAGGGAACCATCGGCGAAGCTAACGTAAAAATTAGGATGTCGCTGACACTGCGACTCCATTCCCGTGTTTGGGGAAATAAATTAGTAATATAGATAGCACTAGCAACCCAGAGTAAAGCCCGAATCGTAGCAATTAGAAACTTGATTCCTTGCTCAACGCCAGTATTTTTAGGTGATGTCTGTGCAGTTGTCACTTCCTGGGGAAGCATTGGGTGTAGCCAGTACATCCAAATCCAGCCAATTGCCCAACTAAATGCGATCGCTAACAGCACACAGCCAAATGAAAGCAAAATAGCATTGCGGATATACACAGCACTACGCTGTTGTTGAGCTTTTTTAATTGAAGTTTTTAGAATTCCTACCCAAGTTTCAGCCTGCTTTTGCACAGTTATTCCAGGCGGGGTATCTCCCTGAGTAACTGTTAGTAAGTTACGCCCCTCTACCTGAATCACAGGTAAACCATTACGCTCAATAATCTCTACTGATAAAGGTGGTTCACCAGCCTTAACCGTCTGTTTCAGGATAGTATCGACAATTTCAGCACGTTGTTGAGCGCTATACCCTCCTGAATCAGTAACTTTAAACAACTGTCGCCCATCAAGGGTAATAAAAGCGGTTGGTTTTGTTTGGGCTGAAACTGGTAACCATATTAGGCAAGCAATTGTCAGCGCCAAAATTGCTTTCTGGAAAAATTTAGTCTGACAACTCACCACAGTAACTACACAGGATAACTTCGATAAGCACTGTCTCTACTCACTATAGGAATATTCTCTACAAAACTCTAGGAAATATCTGACATTTTTACTAAACCCCTAGCACTGCCAAATTTTGCGCTTGCTCCTACCCTACTCAGTGGCACAATTTTAAAAGAGGCTCCATCAGTCCGTGTGATGACAACTTCTTCCCCACTTGCAGCTTCTTCAATTAGGTCTGTTAGTATAGCCTCAACTTCTTTCAAGTTAACTAGGTGCATAAATAGTCTTTAGTAGAAAACTGCTCAAGTCTTTAACCACCTTTATTAAAAGTTGGCGAATTATTTGGCACAGTAGTTAAAATTTCAGTTTGGCTAGAATCTAGTAACTTGGTTTGTTGATCGGCAAACATTTTGGGTTTTAAATACAGATTTTCCAGTAGCACAGCAGCACCCGCAACCCAAGGGGGAACAATTAAAGCCCCAACAATACCCAAAACTTGCGTTCCTCCCAACACAGCTAATAGTTGATATAACGGGTGTATTTTCACAGAAGGGCCTACAAGCAGTGGATCAAGCACATAAGTTTCCACATTTTGGATAACTACGAATAACAGCAACACCCATAAAAATGTCCAGCCTCCCAGAGAAACTGCCACAACTAAAGCGGGGGCTGCACCGAGAATTGGGCCAACAAAAGGGATTAAATTAGTAAAACCTGCGATCGCACCCAAAGCTAAAGCAAACTCTGATAAACCCAAAAAACTTAAGCCAATAGTAATCACAACCCCTAAAATCGCAGAAACTAAAACCCGTCCCTGAATGAAATTACCCATTCTGTGACTCATTGGTTCCACCTGATCTGCTAGACGTTTGTCCCAAGGTTGGGGAAACAAACTAACTAAACCATTAATTAAATTCTCACTACCCGCCAGCATATAGCCAGAAACGATTAAAGCTAATAGCAAGCTAAATAAGCCACCTAAAAGCCCCCTAGTCAGACCATAAGAACGTACCAATAATTGTTGACTCGATCCAATCAACCAACTGGTCAGACCTTGAGTATCAAATATTTGCCGGATTAACTGCGGCTGCGTCATCCCCAAGCGCATTGCCAAATTTTCTGCCAAACCCCTTAGTAATTCCAAATAGAAGGGAAGTTGACGGATTAAACGCTCAATTTGTGTAACTACTGGCGGCCCAATTAACACCCCGAAGCCAGTTAAACCAGCTATTAAAGCTAAGTAAACACCCAAAACTGTTAACCAACGGGGAATATTCCAACGGTCAGCAGAGTCAACCACAGGGGCTAGGGCAGCCGCCAGCACTACTGCAATCATCAGAATTACTAGCAGACTTTGCAATTGCCATAGCAATAACAGTAGCAATCCGATAGCCACAGTTAGCAGAATGTTAGACAGAGTTATACTTGTGCGCCGCTCTAACATGATGAAAGCGAAAATAAATTAGGGACTCGCAATTCATACCATATCCGGTTGATTACCCATAATTGCGTCATGCTTTAGCCTGACTACACAGGCTAATTAATAATTAAGGTTAATTTGCCGGACACTATATCACTGTAGAACTTTTTGAAAAAATATGGAAATTCGACGCATTTGCGTAATTGGGGCTGGGATTAGCGGTTTGGTAACAGCTAAAGTTTTTACAGAAGAAGGCTATGATGTCACGGTTTTTGAGAAGAAATCAGGATTGGGTGGCGTATGGGAACTCTCTCGAACTTATCCAGCATTGACCAGCCAAAACACGGCTGACACCTACGGTTTCTCTGACTATCCCATGCCCGCGTCTTATCCAGATTGGCCAACAGCAGAGCAAATAAGAGATTACTTAGAATCTTACGCCAAGCATTTTGGCATAAATGATTTAATTCGCTTCAAAACCGAAGTAACCAATGTTTCTTTAAAAACTGATGCACAACCAACATGGGTAGTTACTACTAGAACCAAAGATCAAGATCAACTGCAACCTAGAGAGTCAAGTCACGAATTTGACTTTGTTGTAGTGTGCAATGGTACATTTAGCAACCCAAAACTGCCTTCGTTACCTGGTAAAGATGATTTCACCGCAAATGGGGGGCAGATACTTCATTCTACAGAGTTTAACGACACCTCTATAGTTGAGGGTAAGCGAGCAATTGTAGTAGGTTATGGTAAATCAGCCTGTGATATTGCCTCAATAGCGGCGAATACTGCTACTGAATGTACCCTTGTATTCCGCCAAGCTATGTGGAAAGTTCCTAGACATTTTCTAGGTTTGGTAAACCTGAAATATATTTTATTAACTCGTTTCTCAGAAGCTTGGTTTCCATACCGTCAAATGGGACGCATTGAAACAATGCTGCACAGTATCGGTAAACCTCTTGTTTGGTTATTTTGGCGGAATGTAGAAACTTTGTTACGTTTGCAATTGGGTCTGGATAGTTGTGGAATGAAGCCCGATTATCACATAGATGATCTTGAGTGTAGTGTAAGTGTCGCTTCCCCAGGATTTTTCAAATATATACGTGCTGGGAAAATCAAACCAATCAAGACAAGTATAGCTAGGTTTATTCCTGGTGGTGTCGAATTAGCAAATGGTCAGCAGGTATTAGCAGATGTAGTTATTTTTGGGACTGGTTTTACTCAATCAATTCCCTTTTTGCAAGAACAATACCGTCGGATGTTGATAGATGAAGAGGGAATATTTCAGCTATACCGCCATTTAATTCACCCAGAAATTCCACAGATGGGTTTTGTTGGTTATAACAGCAGTTTTTTTAGTCAGTTAACGTCAGAAGTTGGTGCTTGGTGGTTATTAGATTATGTTAACGGTAAATTATCACTACCTTCTACAGAAGAAATGTATCAAGAAATTGCTGATGAATTAGATTGGATGAAAACTCGTTTTCCGACAGTAGTCGTAGGTGGAAATTGTCTAGCTACGTTTTCTTTCCGTCATATCGAGCAACTAATTAAAGATATGGATACAAGTCATAAATTGAAAATCTGGAAAGGTATTCCCCAGGTGATGTTGCCCATTGATATATCCATGTTCAACAAAGTTAGACAAGAATTAAAATTGCTCAGAGCGCAGAATTAATTTTGCTACTGAATTGGAGTACTTCATTTTTTAATTATAGGAAAAGTGTTGAAATAAGAGTAGTGAAATGGAAGTAAGGCGATCGCACTGAGCAGCCAATCGCCTTACTTAATTTAACAGCGTTAAGATTTTTGTTGACTGACAAGCAGACTTTTCAACTTTGCCACGACTAACTACGATGCCATCTAGTTACACCGCCAGCTTTACCATCACTTACAATAATTCCTTGAGCTTCGAGTTGATCGCGAATCCGGTCAGCTTCAGCAAAATTTCTAGCGTTGCGCGCTTCCTGACGTTGCTCAATTAAAGCTTCAATCTCAGCATCAGTTATACCATTAGCATTGGTAGTTTCTTCATCAGGTTGAGCTTCTAAACCTAAAATTTGTGCTAAACCAACAAGCGTATGCCATTGCTGCTTAAGGATTTCTGGATCTGTTGCTGTTTTACCTTGATGAACTAACAAATTACCTTCTCTCCGTAAATGTTTGGCAAGTTCAAACAAAACAGCTAAACCTTCAGCAAAGTTAAAGTCATCATCAACTGCTGTTTGGAAGCGTTCTAAATAATTAGGTGGAATGTTATTTTCTGCTTCGTTAACTACATCTTGCTCTTGAGTGGTAGTTTCGGAAACGATTTCTTCAGATGTGTTGGCTTTACTGTCAACTGTTTGGATTAGTGAACGCACTTGTTTAAAAATCGCTTCACGAGTAGAAGTTTTGAACAAATAGCGACCTGTTACCCCAATACCAATGATTTCAAAAATAGGTGGTAAAAACGGCACACTACTAGCTATCTTCAGAACTTCAGATGCAAACTTAAGCGACACTCCGCCAATCGCAACTGCAATAGTTAAAAATACCAGTTGTTTATATTGTTTGACAGTTTGCCAGTAAGCTTGAGGCAGTTTCAAGAAAGGCTGCAAAACTTGGATTAAAGTTTCCTGCCAAACAGATTTACTTGATTCTGGGTTGGATTCAGATGCTTCACTTGCCTCAGTTTTTACAGGTTCAACCTTGGTAGGGCTAGTTAAATCTGTTTCTGTCCAACCAAGTTTTGAGCCATGTTGGTAGCCAAATAGTAAACCTTCTTTAAGAGTATTCCAACCATTAGTAGCACCTGCGATCGCATCTTCACTAAAATCAATTGGCTTACGATACTGCGCCGTTAACACAAACAACCGCATCGCCATTGGATCAGTTGGACGATCTAATAACTCGCGAATAGTAATAAAATTGCCTAAAGACTTAGACATTTTTTCCCCATTCACCGTTACCATCCCGTTATGTAGCCAGTAAGCAGCTAAAGGTTTACCTGTCACTGCTTCTGATTGGGCAATTTCATTTTCGTGGTGGGGGAAAATTAAATCAGCACCGCCAGCATGAATATCAATTGTTTCACCTAAGCGGTCGCGCACCATTGCCGAACATTCAATATGCCAACCAGGACGACCTGAACCCCAGTTAGACTCCCAAGCAGGTTCCCCTTCTTTTGCACCCTTCCACAAAGCAAAATCAAAAGGATCTTGTTTCTTAGCGTCTTCCTCTTCAACCTCAACCCTACCACTAGCCCCAGCTTGCAAATCTTCTAACTTGCGACCAGAAAGCTTGCCATATTCAGGGAACTTTCGCACCGCATAATAAACATCACCTTCTGCGGGGTAAGCAAAACCTTTATTCTCCAAATCATGAATTAAACGCTTAATTCCATCCAAAGTATGAGTAGCGCGGGGATACTCATCAGCATCCTTGACATTTAACCGCTTCATATCCTCAAAATAAGCTTGGATATAGCGTTCCGCTACCTCTTCCATTGAAGAATTTTCTTCCCTAGCACGGTTAAGAATTTTGTCATCAATATCAGTAAAATTCTGCACAAACCGCACATCATAGCCCCGCCATTGCAAATAGCGGCGTACCGCATCCCAAACAATGCAAGCGCGGGCATGACCCAAATGGCAGTAGTCATAAACCGTCACGCCGCAGTAATACATCCGCACCTTACCTGGTTCTAGCGGCTCAAAGGGTTCTTTGCTACGAGTGAGAGTGTTGTAAAGGTTTAACGTCATAATTGCAATGTGTGAAATTATTTAAGGATATAGCTAAGTTGAGAGGCATAATTAAACTTAAAATTTAACTCGGTCATGGGTCATCGGTCATCGGTCATCGGTCATTGGTCATTGTTAATTGTTAAGATCCATGACCAGCGTGATATTTAAGTTGATTTTTACCCACCTGCTTAATAACAACCTCTAAATAATATCGGCAATAATGAAGAAAGAACCGTATAAATAGCCGTTTTTGACAGCAACGCTATGCAATCAGCAGTTAAACCTGACCAATCCCCAGCGATGGATGCCCCTAAACTAGGTCTACCAGTTACGATTATTACTGGTTTTCTCGGTAGCGGTAAAACCACTCTTCTTAACCATATTCTTAGCAACCAAGAAGGCGTAAAAACAGCAGTTTTAGTCAACGAGTTTGGTGAAATTGGTATTGATAACGAGTTGATAGTCACCACCGGAGAAGATATGGTGGAACTCAGCAACGGTTGTATCTGCTGCACCATTAATAATGATTTGGTCGAAGCAGTATACAAAGTGCTGGAACGTGAAGATAAGATCGATTATTTGGTAGTGGAAACAACGGGTTTAGCTGATCCTTTGCCAGTTGCACTGACTTTTTTAGGTACGGAATTGCGCGAGATGACTCGTCTAGATTCCATCATTACTGTTGTAGATGCGGCTAATTTTAGTTTGGATCTATTTAACAGCGAAGCGGCAAATAACCAAATTGCCTACGGTGATATTATTCTGCTCAACAAAGCTGACTTAGTTGATGAAGCAGATTTAGATTTGTTAGAAGTCAGAATTCGCGATCTCAAAGCTGATGCTAGAATTTTACGCACTACGAAGGGGCAAGTAAATCTGCCATTAATTCTCAGCGTTGGTTTGTTTGAATCCGAGCAGTATTTTCAACCTGAACAGTCAGATCATGGTCATGAACATCACGACCACCACGATCATAGTGGCTGCGATCACGATCACGGGCATTGCACTCATGACAATCACGATCATGAGCATCACCATCACTCGCATCACTTGGAAAATGACGGGTTTACCTCGATTTCTTTCCAATCCGATAAACCCTTATCAATTAGGAAATTTCAGTATTTCTTAGATAATCAATTGCCGGAGAATGTTTTCCGCGCTAAAGGTATTTTGTGGTTTGATGAAAGTCCCAAACGCCATGTATTCCATTTATGCGGTAAGCGATTTTCAATTGATGATGAAGAGTGGAAAGGTCAACCTAAAACCCAGCTTGTGTTGATTGGTCAGAATTTGGATCATGAAAAGTTGCGATCGCAAATCCAAGCTTGCGTCTGTCTCCCTTCTACTACTCGTGGTAAAGGCTTTGGAAAATAGCTAGATTCAAGCTGATTTAACAGCAATTGCAGCACATCAACTATTTAGATAAGTTGATGTGCTATTTACAATATATAGCCGTCAGCTATTAGCTTTTTTTTAAAGGTTTTGTTGCCAATGGTTTCAAAATATAAAATAGACTTTTGGATATTTAACCACAGATAAACACAGATGGTATAACTAATTTTTGAAAAAAGTATAATTATCTTCCTAAATATCTCTAATCTATGGTAGGAACCGATGCGAGTCGTCATCCAGCGAGTTAAATCATCCCAAGTAACAATTACAGGTAATGTCGTCGGTAAAATCGGACAAGGGCTAAATTTACTGGTAGGTATTGCTGATACTGATACAGAGGCAGAACTTGAGTGGATGGCGCGTAAATGCTTGGAATTACGCTTATTTCCAGGTAATCCAACTAGCAATCAACGTTGGGATAAATCAGTACAAGAAATTGGTGGCGAATTACTGGTAGTTAGCCAATTTACCCTTTACGGCGATTGTCGCAAAGGTCGCCGCCCCTCCTTTGACCGTTCAGCAGCCCCAGAAAAAGCGCGACTACTGTATGAAAATTTTGTTAAAAAGTTGCGTGAAAGTGGTTTGCGGGTCGAAACAGGTGAATTTGGCGCAATGATGGAAGTCTCAATTGAGAATGATGGGCCAGTGACATTACTGCTAGAACGCGAAGCTGATTGAAAAAATCTTAGTCTACATCTGCCTATATCTGCGTTCACAAAAAACAACCAATTACCAAACACCCTCTTTCATAAAGCCTTTTGGTTATATATGATGAGAAAATACTAAAAATTTCCCATATAAACCTTACTCACATTATGGCTGAAATCCAGTTTTCTATAGGTGTCACTGAAGAAGTAGTACCTGATGTGCGCTTAACCCGTTCCCGCGATGGCAGTCAAGGCACGGCAACATTTTATTTTGAAAATCCCAAAGCACTCGACAACGATAGCACTGATGATGTAACTGGGATGTACATGATTGATGAAGAAGGCGAACTGGTAACGCGGGAAGTTAAGGCTAAATTTGTCAACGGTAAACCAGAAGCATTAGAAGCAGTTTACTTGATGAAATCTCAAGCTGAATGGGAACGCTTTATGCGCTTCATGGAGCGTTATGCTGAAAAAAATGATTTGGGTTTTAGTAAATCTTAGCAGGTGAATTAGCTGGTAATTCTAACGGCAGCATTCCAGCTAATTCATATATTAAAAATATGGTGCAAAAACCTCACCCAGATCAAGTTGCGATCGCAGTAAACTTGGCTGTGATCACTGTTAGTGATACACGCACAGAAGAAACAGATCGTAGCGGTCAGTTAATTCAGCAGTTAGTCCGCGATGCAGGTCATACTGTAGGAATTTATCGGATTATCAAAGATGAACCAATTCAAATTCAGTCACAACTAACAGAATTAAGTCAAGTTTCTGAACTTCAAGCTGTAATTTTTAATGGTGGTACGGGAATTGCACCCAGAGATACTACCTACGATGCTTTAGAGAAGTTGCTAGAAAAGACTTTGCCTGGATTTGGTGAGTTATTTCGCAATTTAAGTTATCAAGAAATTGGATCAAGAGCGATCGCATCTCGTGCAGTTGCAGGCATATATAACCAAAAGTTAGTTTTCTCGATTCCAGGCTCTACTAACGCTGTAAAATTGGCAGTTCAACAATTAATTCTGCCAGAATTGATTCATTTCGTTACTCAGGTAGGCAGTTAAACACTTTACTCAATTTAATATATATTACCAATAACACCTCCTAAATTTGTTCTTTAAGTTGATAAATTTCTGCTGGTGTAAAAGTTATTTTTACCTCTACTTGGTGCTGGATATCACGTAAAGTTAGAATGCGGTTTTCTCCAGCAGATGATAACTGGAATTGGGGATTTTTTAGATCTAGGGTTTGATAGATAACTTCTGGCAGTCCCACTCTAATTACCACTTCTTTTTGCGAATGAGGATATATATAAATTTGTTGTTTAAGCGTATCTAATTCAATTTTGTGGGGAGTAGTGCTGCGTTCTTGTGCGACATCAGGTTTATGCCAATAAAGAGTAATACCACGAACTTGTGGGTTAGAAACAAGAAAAATTTCGTCAAAACGCTGCGGTTCCCAGTCAAGTTGAGCAACATTACCGCTTGCAGGAATTAGGCGCTGTCTCCAAGTAATTTCTTTTCCGTCAAGGCTTGCCCACCATTGACTGATAGTTAAAAAGTTATTAGCATTTTCGGGGTTAGTGCTTCCTTGCTGCCAGGTAACGATCATAATTAATAAAGTTGCTTTTTTACGATTATTATCTATTTAAGCAAAAAATTATGACAAGCTTGATGATGCTGGGTTTTATTTAAGATCCGGAATCAACCTACCCGCTATTAATCAAGTAGCTATAACTTTCATTTATTCCCACTCACAGGTAGAAGCGATGCTAAGGAAATTATGGCAGTGGTTGAAGCAATTCTTTAGACGATTATTGGGTAGAAAAACTCCGCCTCACTCTGTGAATGAGGCAGGGAATTTATCATCCCCCCTTAATAATGAGGGATCTAGGGGGGTAGAAACTCATAAACTCAACAATATAGATTACGAAAACCTCTTCATGCAGGTACTTGAGGGAGTGCATCAAGGTTGGAGTCGCGGAAATGTTAAAGGCTTTTTTCTAGCTAAAAACATTAATGAAGCTGAGTTAGTAACCTGGTTGCAGGAATTTGGTAGAAAGTTGCTAGAATCACCTGAACCAGATCAAGAATTATTACGACGAATGGTGCGATTGGGTGAACTTCGCTACGGAGAAATTAGCACAGTGGCTTATGAAATTGGCATACAGAGGTTGATACAAGAGCCAAAGGCTGAAGTATGGGAATATGATGGACTTGATCAATGAAGCGAAAGCTAATGTTCCATAAAAATATTGATAATATTCAAGCAGCGTCAATAATTAAATGAAGTGCCTTTAATTACCTAGATGTAATTAAACTTAGAATTTGAGGTAACTTTCAGCAATCAGCTTAATAAGGAATTTTTTACTTAATTAGCATTCTCAATGTATAGGGATTCAAATATTAAAATACCCATCCTGCAAATACTGATCGCAAGCTGAATGCTAATCAATGGATTTACCAATTGTTTACCACCAAAACTACGTTGTGCCACTTCCAGAAGGGCATCGCTTCCCCATGCCCAAATTTAAGAAACTCTACGAATTACTCCTCAAAGATGGCGTAGCAGAAAAAACTCAATTTTATTCCCCAGTTTGTCCTCCTGAAGATTGGATTGAATTAGTACATACTCACGAATACGTCCAAGCGTATTGTCAAGGAACTCTCGACGCAAAAGCTCAACGGCGTATTGGTTTACCTTGGAGTCCAGCACTAGCAAATCGTACCTGTGTAGCAGTAGGCGGTACTATTCTCACCGCAAGATTAGCACTTACTTATGGATTAGCTTGTAATACTGCTGGTGGAACTCATCACGCCTTTCCTAATTATGGATCTGGCTTTTGTATTTTTAATGATTTAGCAGTTACAGCCCGTGTTTTACAACAACTCGGACTGGTCAAAAAAATTCTAATTGTTGACTTAGACGTACATCAAGGCGACGGTACTGCTTTTATTTTTCAAGATGACGAGAGTGTTTTCACCTTCTCAATGCACTGCGGAGTTAACTTTCCTGGCACAAAGCAAACCAGCGACTTAGATGTTCCCCTACCAGAAGGAATGGAGGACGACGAATATTTACAAACACTGGCTAAATATTTGCCAGATTTACTATCTCAAGTTAAGCCAGATTTGGTTTTGTATGACGCTGGAGTTGATCCGCATCTCGGCGATCGCTTAGGTAAATTATCATTAACAGATACCGGAATATATCGCCGTGAAATGCAAGTTTTAACTACTTGTATATCCCAACGTTACCCAGTTGCTTGTGTAATTGGCGGTGGTTATGCCGATGATCTTGATGCCTTAGTTTATCGTCACTCATTAATTCACCGCGCTGCTAGTGATATTTACCGTCAGTATCAGCTTTGATCACACACTATTGGTAGAGGGGATATTGTGTCTTCTTCAATACACTTTTGTTTGTGAAATAAAAATTGTCAAACAGGTATACACACAATTAGTTATAAGTCATCCACCATTGGCGATAAGTAGTTGAAACTAACTAATTACCAATAGTTGACCTAATTGATTAATGTCTAATTATGTCTATCTACTTAATTTCCCAACTGTCCCACTTAAACCTAGCGGAGGAAAAACCGTGCTGCTATCCAAAGGCTTTGAAGTCGAGATGTACACTGGCACTCCCGAAGGGGAGATCGTGGGACTCTCAGACCGCATCGTAGCTGATCTAGAGGGATTTGTAACAGAACCAGATAGCCGTAATGTCGAATATACTACCCCGCCCTTGTGTTCGTACGATCGCTTACTGTGTGCCTTAGTACAACCTCGGCAAAAACTTAGAGCATACTTACAGCGTTTAGGTAATTACACACTCATACCTGGGAGTACTCTATCTTTAGGCGGAAGCGATCGCTTTTACCGTTCTGACCCTAATAACCCTTACCACGGATACATTGAACAAACTTACGGAACTAAAGTAGTTACCGCCAGCATCCACATTAATATTGGCATCAACGATCCGGAACTTTTGATGCGTGCCTGTCGTCTGGTTCGTGTAGAAGCACCTCTTTATTTAGCTTTAAGCGCCTCATCTCCTTTTATTGATGGTCAACCCACTGGTAATCATTCCAGCCGTTGGGCAACCTTCCCCAAAACACCCTCATATGTCCCACTGTTTGAAAGCCATAACCACTTTATTAAGTGGACAGAAGAGCAATTAGTACTTGGGACAATGCAAAACGTCCGCCATCTGTGGTCGTCAGTTAGACCAAACGGCAACCGTCGCCCTTACGACCTCAACCGCTTAGAACTGAGAATATGCGACTTAATTGTTGATCCCATCGCTCTTTTAGCGATCACAGCATTATTAGAGGCACGTATTTGGCAACTAATGGCTGACCCCAGCTTAGACCCCTTAGCAAAAAGTAGCTTACCAGCAACCACCCGTGCAGAAGATTTAATTGCCTTAACCGAATCTAACGAAGCCGCCGCCGCCCATCAAAGTTTGGATGCACAGTTACGGCACTGGGAAGATGGTAGATTAATTCTGGCACGAGATTGGATTGCCGAAATTTATGCAGAAGTACACGCGATCGCCAAAAAACGTGGCTTTAGTTGCTTTCTTTCTCCACTGCAAAAAATTCTAAGAGAAGGTAACACTTCGCAACAATGGTTAAAATTACATAGTAAGACCTCAGATACTCACAGTGTAGTTACCCAAGCTATCCAAGCAATGGCGGATCAAGAACGCGAACTAGAAGATAAGTTGTGCCAGCAGTTGGTCGCTTAACTTTAGTCGGAAACCTGAGCAACCAATCATCAAAATATCTAATCAATCAAACAGGCTGGCAACGTATTAAGAAATTATATATAACGCCAACCACTAACAGTGGACAGTTGACTGTCTACTGTTGACTGTCTACTGTTAATTGTTAATTGTTAATTGCTAATTGTCTCATGGTTAGGGTTGTTCTAGTTAACCCCCAAATTCCGCCAAATACTGGCAATATTGCTCGAACCTGCGCCGCCACCTGTACTGAGTTGCATTTGGTGGGGCCATTGGGTTTTGAAATTAGCGATCGCTACTTGAAACGAGCAGGCTTAGATTACTGGCCTTACGTCAGCTTAAATTACCACAAAGCGATAGAAGAATTTATCTCTTACTACGAAAATTTAGGAGGACGTTTGATCGGCTTCAGTGTAGCTGGCAGTAGTAGTTTTAGTAAATTCGACTTCCAAGATCATGACTGGCTATTATTTGGCAGCGAAACCAATGGTTTGCCAAGCGACATGATTAATGCCTGTAATGCCACTGTATATATCCCGATGACACAACCAGGCGTTCGCAGCTTAAATTTGTCTGTAAGTGTTGCTATTGGTTTATTTGAAGCACGCCGTCAGCTAGGGTATTTAGCATAAATATTTTTGATCGATCTTTCAATGATCCATTGAAATTTATTCATAACTGACAAGTTTTATTGCAACACAATCAAAGTCCAGATATAAATTTCAAGTTCCAAAAAACTACGCTCGATTTAAATTTTGTCTCAATTCAAAGTGAATAATACTGTATTTGCATACATGAATATAAACTTGTGATTTAGCTTACTCAAGATTAACCGGGAAGATTTACAGCATTTTGATTGAAATGTAGTACACCCCTCCCCAACTCTCCACCTATTCAGGGGACGGGGGAAGGGCAGCGCGGGTGGTGTAATTTTGTATTTCACGCTTCCTAAAATCGGCTGTATGTATGAATCGTAGAAAACATGATCCCGCCAGCAAGAAAACCTTAAACCTTTTGCCAATAAGATCTTTAGCCTTCAGCTAAATCAGCTACAAAAACCTGGTTTTACTCATAAGCAATTTCTATAAAAAAATATCTGTGATCAAGGAAACTAACTGATAGATTTTTGTGATCCACACAGCTAAATGCTGAATGAGACAATTAGCTAAAATGCCTACTCCGTATGCTTTGTGAGCAAATCATATCTGAGAAAACATTGATCCCAGCCCAATTCATGTTTTAAGCATCTGGGGAATTGTACGGTTGTTTAGCAATACCAAATCAGTTTAAAGTCTGTATTTGTAATCTGTCAGCTGATAGTCATAGTTGTCTAGAGTATTTGTGTAAACCTTACTGTCAGCAGAAGGGGGGAATTTTGTTAGGAGATTTAATTCTATAAGTACTAGGGCAGTCTGCCCGAAGGGATATGTTATAAGACAAGTCTAAATATCTAAAATCCTCATTCTGCACCTAGAATTATGGCTGTTACCGCAGAAAGTAGAGATTTGGCAATTCGCAAGCAAATATCTTGGTCACTTACCAAAGTTTTACGAATTCATGTAAACTTGTCTAAACTAACGAAGCAAGGTAAGGTTGCTTAAGTATCGTTGCTAAAAGTGAGCCTGTTCGCTTTTAAATGTGATTTACCAAATTAACTGGTATAACACTAAAAATTCAGCGTAACTTAAGCGCTTGTTATTAAGTAGGAGGTCGTTTTTGAAACGCGCATTTACGCATAAGGTTGAATATTTTCCTTCCTGTGCCGCAGACAATAATGCGTTAGCGAAGCTCTCTGGAGGAAAGCTTCCTGGAGAATTAGCCAACACAGTTAAAGCAAACTCTCCAGAGGTTAACCGTCGGGCTTGCACCTCTGCCGCCATGATTGGCTTGGCAATCTCAATGGGTGCCTCTAGCCTATTGCTGCCTAACCAAAGTGACGAAGCGATCGCGGCTGAACCGATAGCTGGTGAACCCATCAAAACATCTGCAGCATCGGAAACAGCAGTGGAATTGCCTACATCTACGGCAGAACTGCAACCCACAGTCTCGAACCTACAAGCTGAGGCTTTGAAAGCAGCAGTTCCAGAACAAGCTCCCACAGTGATTGAACCTCATGTGCAAGCGGAGCAACTCCGACTTGTGCCAACCTCTAAGGTAGATGAAGCATCGCTGACGACTCCCAATAGCTTCTCTGCCAAATCTGTGCCAGAAACACAGGTGCGGAGAATTTCATCTGTAGGTAGCATTGTTAAGCCTCAAGTAGGCGAACCAGAACAACTTACTCAGTTATACAAAGTTGATTCCCCTCGCTTCCAGCCTTCTTCGCCGACGCAATTATCAACTCAACTGCAAGCAGGTCAATCTGTTAATTTTCCTAGCAAAATTAATGACCTTTTAAAAGCAACGCAAGAGGAAGCGGTTGAGCAATTGCGCCACCGTTCGTCAAACGACTTGGCTCAGTTGAATTTTGAAGAATCTACAAATAAATTAGCAACCCCCAAGATAGCTAGACGAGAATTTGCTGTATCCCTCAAGCCATTAACAACTAAGGAAGCTGTACAACGACAACAGCCTGTAGTTAAGGGATTAGAAACAAGCGGAAATTCTTCATCTGCGGTAACTAGCCTGAGATCATCGCCAAAAAAACTGTTGTCACCAAGGGTGATGCAATTATCAGCGACAACTTCTAGTCCTGTGGTTATGCCAGTATCTCTACCAGCAACGTCAGTAACATCACCAGTACTGATTGCACCAGTAGCTGAAAAATCATCAAATGCTACTGAATTTGTTAAAACAACAATATCAGCAACACCCGCAGTCCCAAAGCCAGTGGTAGTTGAACCACAGCAGTCAGTAGCAAAAACAACAGTCTACCAAGTAAAGCCAGGAGATACGGTAGATGAAATAGCTGAAGCTTATACTGTTACTCCTAAACAATTAATTCGGGCAAATAAAATAGACAACCCGAATATAATTCAAATTAATCAACAACTTAGAATTCCGCTAGTCAATTCAACTAGCTTAGTTTCCCAGATCCAACCCAGAAGTGTTGATGGAACTTTAGCTTCTCAGTCGGAGTTGTCAAACACCAAAATTAATCAGGCTTCCTTTCCTACAGGCGTTCTACCTGCTGTGAGTCAGCAGCCTTTATCCAGCACTAAATATTTTCCAGCATCTGCTACCCTTGTATCTACTGTTGCAGGCAATGCGATACCGAAACCTACGTTGTTGGTTGCCAAGGAATCAAATTCCGAACAAAAACTAGATCAGCCCCAAATTCTTCAAGCTAATAGTAAAGATCTGGCAACCTCTGTAACTATTACTCCGCCAGTTTCCACTTTATTAAACAACAATCAGCCACAACAGCCGTCTGTACCCCAACTGATTCAAGGCAAAGTCAAAGGGCAGACAACACTTCCTACCGTCATGTCACCCGCGTCAACACCATTGAATAGCGGTAATTTACAGCAGCAGGAGTCAGTTCAAGCCCAAGCTATTCAAGCGAATTCCAACTTCTCGTATACAACTGCTCCCATCGTCATCCCTGTGCCTCAACCTTTAAGTAATAGCGAAGCACAGCAACCTATTCAAGTACAACAAAAAAGTAGCCCAAGCGTCTCCACAGTACAACCTGCTACTGGTGCAATCACTATCCCAGTTCCGTCACCACAGGTAGCAACAGCACCAACAGAACCAAGCAACTACAATCCAAAGATCCAAACGCCAATTGGGGATACAGTATCTCCCGATTTGCCACCTATACAAGGCCCAACTCCTTATTTACCACCTACCAATCCACCCGCATTTCAAGGTTACATTTGGCCAGCAAAAGGGGTGTTTACATCAGGATATGGTCGGCGCTGGGGAAGAATGCACAAAGGAATTGACATTGCCGCACCCATTGGTACACCAATTGTGGCAGTTGCCCCTGGTATAGTACGAAGATCTGGCTGGAATTCAGGTGGCTATGGCAACTTGGTAGAAGTTCAGCACCCCGATGGCAGCTTTACTCGTTATGCACACAACAGCAGACTTTTGGTGGTTGCAGGACAAGAAGTTCAGCAAGGTCAACAAATTGCTGAAATGGGTAGCACTGGTCATAGTACTGGCCCTCACCTTCACTTTGAAATACACGCTTATGGAAAAGGCGCGGTAAATCCTATTGCCTATCTGCAACGTCGCGCTTCTTAACTATCAGGGTCAATTTGTCCGGGATATCTCCAGGGAAGTAAAGCTTTTGGGATTTGGACTTGATAAATTTTAACTAGGTCAGGTTAGAAATATAAAAACCTGATCAGTCTAAACCCAAATGCACTCTCCTGAGTTCTAGGAACATCTTGTTGACAACAGCACTGAGTAAGTATTGTTGTTAAGCCTCACTTGAAAGTATTGAAGGCTAAGGCTTTTAGCCTAACTTGGAGCTAATTGACGCTAAATTATGTATGTTCTGGACAATATTTGGGAAACAGCTAGCCATTTTTATTTATTCTGTGCTATACTAACGAAGGTGGATAAATAAAACAAGGCTTAGTAGCTCAGTTGGTTAGAGCAGGGGAATCATAATCCCAAGGTCGCAGGTTCAAGTCCCGCCTGAGCCATTTTAAAAATCACAAACTGACGAAGTGCTGGCGGATTACTTCAGCCACAGACCAAGCTTGAGCAAACGCTCCTTGGGGTAAATGTGGTGGATTGCCATCAAAAATTTCAGAAATCGAGCCAAGACAAGCTTGCTGCTGGAAGTGATCTAATAAAGGTTGCCAATCAAAGGGTATTGGTTCTGATTCGTAGAAACGTTTCCAGGCGCGGCTAAATGAACCGATTAGCCAACTCCAAACTGTGCCTTGATGGTAAGCAGCATCACGATGGAACCTATCTCCAGCATAGTTACCAATATAATCTGGATCTGCTGGGTCGAGGCTTCGCAGACCATAGGGGGTGAGGAGGCGATCGCGTGCTATCTTTAATACTGCCCTTCCTTGCTCTGGTGAAAATCCGCAGTGATATAAGGAAAGAGCTAAAACTGCATTAGGTCGGATTTGAGAGTTAGGTTGATCGTCAGGCTCAATAGTATCGTAAAAATATTGCTGGGCTGGGTTCCAAAACTTTTGTAGAGAAAGCTTTACCTGGGTTGCTCGTTGAGTATACTCATTTCGCTGATGTTGCCAACTCATAACACTAAAAATTCCTTGCTTTTCCAGTTTCTCAGTCCAGTGTATTGCCCAACATAAGGCAGAATACCACAAGGCATTAATTTCTACAGACTTACCATAACGAGGCGTGATCGGTTTACCTTCAAGCACTACATCCATCCAAGTAATTGCTACGCCAGCAGATTGCCAATTTAGTAACCCATCCCTGGAATCAACTTGAATATTGTATAAAGTCCCGTTACAGAAAGCTGTGTATATTTGCTGGAAAACGGGGTATTGTTTTACTAAAAATTCCCAATCTTGGGTAGCTTCTAGGTAAAGTCCCAAAGTTTCAATCCACCACAACGAAGCATCAATACTGTTATAAATGGGTTCAGCATCATAATCGGGAAATGTATTAGGAATCAAACCATTACGACAGTAGTGACCAAAAGTTTTTAGCAGTCCTTTAGCTAGACTAAAACGTTTTGTGGCTAAAGCTAACCCTGGCAATGCAATTAGAGTATCGCGCCCCCAATCATTAAACCAAGGATAACCTGCAATTACGGTTGGTTCAGCAATTGAAGCTCGATAAGCAATAAACTGATCGCTAGATCGCAATAATTGATGCCAAAGTAAATTAGGATTATAAGTTTGTTCCTGAGATTCTCCAACTTTAAGTTTATTAGCAGACCCCAAGGCACAATCATTTAATATTTGGTTGCCAAATAATTGAGTTAAGCGTTGCGATTCTGTTTGTACTGCTTGATCAAAATCTATATTATTGAGGAGAGGTTGTTCAGAATCGGGTAATCCTACCCTAGCTTCTAGGGTTACGGCATCTCCTGGTTGCAGTTTAACTGTTAAGTAACCTGGACAGTAAAGATCTTCGCGATCGCCTAAACCGCGTTTATTCTCTTCTAGATAGTAATAATTACAATTCCAAACACCTTGTGATTGATATTCACCTGCACTCCAACGCAGATGCCAAAAAGTTCCCTGCCAACCAGGATTAAATGCTTGTAAACAGATATGCTGCGAACCTAGTATCTGCGAAAAGTTTAATCCTTGTGCTGATTGTTGGTGATGAAAATTGCGATCGCCAATTAAAGGGCGTAATTTCAAAATCGCCATCTGCTTGCCTTGATAGCGATATTGAATCAGGATGCGATTAGACAATTTTAGGTTACAAGTATTAGCTGTTACTTGCTCTACAACGCCATAGGGCATGATTATTTGCCTGTTTAATTGCCAATCATCCTCACCCCAAAGCCAAGTAGGAGCTAAATTGATATCAAATGAATGCAGTAGTTGATAACCCAAAGGGGAAATTGTACCATCGCCCCAAAAATTAGTTTTTAGTGCAAATACCCGACCATCTACTTCTAAACTGGCATCTAGATGAGACAGTAATAAAGTTCGCTCTTGTGGAGGGTTAACAGCAGCTATCAACCAACCGTGATAAGTGCGGGTATGTGCGTCGCTAATAGTCCCACTGGCAAAACTGCCCAACCCATTTGTTAGCAACCATTCCCGCGTATCTAATTTATCCATATAGATCTCTACAATTAAAGTGTTATTTGCTGCATCAACGAAGCTTCTTTAATTGTTATCCGCCTTTTTTGAGCGATCGCACTGTAATATATTGGTAACAATTCGTAATGAATCTAGTCGTTGTTTGTATAGGAAGTCCTCATGCGACTTACGACTTGTATGCAGACGCAGATACTCGATCACTAAAGGAGCAATCGTTTCATGACTCACCACGCAGAAGGCTGCCTTCGGGTTGGACAACCCGCCCCCGACTTCACTGCAACATCTGTGGTAGATCAGGAATTTAAGACGATTAAACTGTCTGACTATCGCGGTAAGTACGTAATTCTGTTTTTCTATCCGCTAGACTTCACATTTGTTTGTCCTACCGAGATTACAGCATTTAGCGATCGCTACGAAGAATTCCAGCAAATAAACACTGAAGTTCTAGGCGTTTCTGTTGATAGCGAATTTTCTCACCTCGCGTGGATTCAAACCGACCGCAAATCAGGCGGTGTCGGCGATCTCAATTATCCTCTAGTTTCCGACCTCAAGAAAGAAATTAGTCTTGCTTACAACGTACTTGATCCTGATGCTGGTGTTGCCCTACGCGGTCTATTTATCATTGATAAAGAAGGCATTATTCAACACGCTACCATCAATAACCTCTCATTTGGTCGTAGCGTTGACGAAACCCTTCGCACCCTCCAAGCAATTCAGTATGTTCAGTCTCATCCAGATGAAGTTTGCCCTGCTGGTTGGCAACCAGGCGACCAAACAATGGTTCCTGATCCAGTGAAATCTAAAACTTACTTTGCTTCTGTTTAACAATCAAGCCATCCCAGATTGAATGCTATCCTACAAATTTTTCCAGGGAGAAAACAGAGAATATTAATCTATAGTGGGAGCATCTTGCTCCCTTAATGGTTCTAGCTAACAAGATGTTCATACTAATAATGTGTGGAATTGCGCTCCCACTACACTTTCAGATAGCTTGTATCTTAGATGAATAATTAAAAGCAATAGATTAATTTAACGTCTGTGCAATAATATTTTAGATTTGTAATCTATTAATATTTGATTGAAATTTATTTATCAGCCAATATTTCACAAACTATGCTCACTTCAACTGATTTCACTGGCTTATTTAACGAACGTTTCTTCCGCAATTTTTTACCTATTCCTGCTACAAACACCTTGAGCTTAGGGGAAGTAGTTTTCAACTTTGATCTACCTGATATTACTAACGAGCGTAGAGTAAAATTATCTGACTATCGAGGTGTTCAACCAGTACTACTAGCATTTACTCGCATCTTCACTGAAAATCAGTATTGCCCCTTGTGCTACCCACACATCAAAGCAATGAATGAAAATTATGAACAGTTTACTGCTAAGGGCATTGAGGTGTTAATGATTACAAGTACTGACACTCAGCAGAGTCAAAAGGTTGTCCAAGACTTGAAATTAAAGATGCCATTACTAAGTGACCCTAGCTGTAGGACATTTAAAATTTATCAAGTTGGTCAAGCTTTGGGTGCGCCTCTACCTGCTCAGTTTGTAATAGATAAACAGGGAAAATTGCTGTTTAAACATTTATTTTCTTTTCTTTCACCCAATGCCAAAATCGAGCAATTATTGAGACAATTAACAATTAATAATTAACAATTAACAATATTATTAAGCTTGTTCCCAGGTTAAATCTGGGAACGCATTGATCGAATGAGTTGGATGCGGGACTTGTTTTTGTTTCAGCTAACAATTGATAATTGATCATTTAATGCTACAAACAAACTACAGTCGCACTTGTGACAAGTTACTGCGGGGATTAAAGCTACGGTTAGCGCGAATTTTTTCGTAATATTCCCGCTCGATAGGGCTGATTTCTTTAGGTGTAACGATCACAATTCGCACCAGTTGATCGCCACGTTCACCTTTCGGTTTTGCCCAACCTTTGCCACGCAGACGTAAAGATTGACCAGAACGTACACCCGCAGGTACGTTGACTGTGACTGTGCCATCAGGGGTTGGGACTTCAATCTGCGCCCCTAATACAGCTTCATCAGGTGTTACAGGCACTTCGCAGACTAAATTATCTCCCTCAAATTGGAAGAATGAGTGTGGCTGAAGTTCGACATTTAAATATAAATCGCCCCGTTGTTGGTTGTAAGGGTTAAGTTGACCTTTTCCACGTATGCGAATGCGGCTGCCTTGTTTAGCACCAGGGGGAATGCGAAATTCAATTACTTCAGTCCCGATACTTACACGCTTTTGGACACCGTGAAAAGCTTCCGACAAGCTAAGGTTAATAGTTGCTTCTCGGTCAGCACCAGAAGCAGTAGTTGCACGGTTGTCAAAGCCTGAAACATCGTTGAAGCCGTCAAAGCCGCTAAAACCACTTGATCCAGTCGAAGTTCGGTAGTTATAGGTGCGACCTCCAGCACTAGCACCGCCTGGACTAGCGCCAGCAGTACCAAAACGACCAAGCAATTCGTTAATAAATTCATCAAAGTTGCTGTACTGGCTAAAGTCGAAGCCGCCAACATCTACATTAGTACCTGTACCGCCTGACCAAGGTGACCCAGCTTGCCCGGCTTGCCTCCAGTATTGACCAAACTGGTCATATTTCTTACGCTTGTCTGGATCAGATAAAACTTCATAAGCTTCGCTGACTTCTTTAAAGCTTGCTTCCGCTTGTTTGTTACCAGGGTTCATATCAGGATGATATTTACGTGCTAAACGCCGATAACTTTTCTTAATTTCATCGGCACTAGCGGTTTTACTCACACTTAGAATTGAGTAATAGTCTTTAAAGTCTGTAGCTGCCATGCTTCCTGCCTCTCCTTTCCGTTTTAAGATTTAGTTTAGATTTTTGCTGTATGTTGCCCTGATAATAACAAGACTTTACTTATACCCTTTCGCTACTGATAGGGCATTAGGGGTATTTCAAAGAATTAATGCGATCGAATTGCCAAGTTCAATATTTAGATTTAAACTCTTTTACTTCAGACTTAGGGTATCAAAAAAGTCAAGTACTATCAGTGCGGTTCTTTCTCATAAGTGCGATCGCAATTTCCGTACTTGCGAAACCCCGTATCAATAATGATCGCAGGATCTACATTTGTATTAAAGCGAATTAAGCGATCCATCCCTTCAGATAAGGCGGGGGGAACATCATGCAGTTGTCGATACATATGCCAAATCACATCTTCGGGTACTTCCCTAGAACGGCGCTGGTTACGCTCTAGACACACTTGTACTGGCGTGTCTACCCATAAGCCTGTAATTTGGGTAAACCCACACTCACGAGCTAATGTAATGACTTCCCGCCGTTGTTTACGACCAGCATTGGTAGCATCATAAATTGCTTCTCTAACTTGTAACTGGGAGATTTGCTCAACTGCTTGCTGAAATTGCAACTTAACCTGATTCCAAACTAATATCCAAGATCCTTGAATGCTTTCATCTCCAAACAACTGAGCGCGAATAGCATCCGTGGAAATGAGTTGAAGCTTAAGTGAGTCGTCTCCTAAAAGCAACTGTTGGGCTAGTGTAGATTTACCACTACCAGGAAGCCCAATCAGCATAATCAGTCTTACCATCTCAATAATCAAACTTACGCATTTGATTTATTTAATTACTGCTTTTATGGATATCTCAGGAATGAATAAAACTATTTTTTTAACTGCGATTTATTAACTTACAACCAAGAAGTGTGCCAAAACAGTGAATAAGAAATTTTAGATTAAAGATCCGAGATTAACAATCCCAAAACTTTAATCTAAAATTATCTGTATTATATTAGATTACTGTTCCATCGGGAATTACTGCGTTTTTCAGTACCACAACAATGCCGCTACGAATATAGAAACCCTCTTTCTCCCGTTGTGCTTCTTCTACTCTGTCTTTATTGACAATTTGCACATTGCAACCAATCCGAGCATTTTTGTCAATAATTGCCCTACGAATTGTCGTGTTAGCACCAATTCCCAATGAAATAAAGCCGCTTTCACAATTACCTTGCCGTTCTGTGAATGGTTCGTAGAAGTCCGATCCCATCAACAGCGAGTCTTCAATTACACAACCTTCTTCAACACGTGCTCGCACACCCAAAACTGAATGATGAATACGGCATTTTTTCAAAATACAGCCTTCTCCAATCATTGATTCAGTTACGTGGCTATCAAGTAACTTTGTAGGTGGTAGATAACGTGAACGAGTATAAATTGGCGCTTCCTCATCGTAGAAACTAAATGCTGGTTTCGGTTGCTGGGTCAGTGCCAAATTAGATTCATAAAAAGACTCAATTGTTCCAATATCTTCCCAGTAATCATCAAATAAGAAAGCTTGAACATTATGGTCAATGGAGGCTGCTGGAATAATTTCTTTACCAAAATCTGTTTGGTCTAGAGATTTTTCCAACAGATTGATTAGCACGTCTTTTTTAAAGACATAAATCCCCATTGAAGCGATGTAAGGAAATTCCTTTGCTTTATCTGGTGTCAAGCCCAAAATACTTGTATCCACCTGCATTTTGGTTAAGGCTTCCCCTTTTGGCTTTTCGCTGAAGTCAACTACTCGACCATTCCCATCAATCTTCATCAAGCCAAAATCCGAGGCGCGTTTTTCATTCATTGGCACCACAGACAGGGTGATATCGGCATTGGTATCACGGTGACGTTGGACAAACTGGCGGTAGTCCATGCGGTATAAATGGTCACCAGACAAAATTAGGTATTCATCAACGTCCCACTCTTCTAACAGCCGGATATATTGACGCACAGCATCCGCAGTACCCTGAAACCAGTTAGGATTTTCTGGAGTTTGCTGGGCGGCTAGCACTTCTACAAACCCTTCCATAAAACCTGAAAAGTTGTATGCGCGAGCAATATGACGATTGAGAGAAGCCGAATTGAATTGCGTCAGAACATAGATTTTGAAAATCTCTGAGTTGATGCAGTTGCTTACGGGGACATCAATTAAGCGATATTTACCTGCTAGTGGCACAGCAGGTTTAGCCCGCAACTTGGTTAAGGGGTAAAGGCGAGTGCCTGCGCCACCTCCGAGAATAATGCTTAAAACTCTCTTCACAAAAAACCTCTCAAAACTGCCAATAAACTCCCAAGTCCAGTGTGGAACTGTGGGGGGCAGTTGGCAAGGGGGGAAGGCAGGATGTAGTCAAAACCTTTTGGTGAGGACGGGCAGAGGAGGCAGAGGAAGCAGAGGAAGCAAAAATGTTTATAAACGAACATTTGCACATTAATTCAGCACATACTCCTTTATTTCAAACCTTCATATTTCTTGCTGCTCTAACCAAGTCACTAAATCAGCTACTTCTGAAAACTCTAGTAGTGTTTCGGCTAAATCATCTAATTTTTCAATTGACAACGTTTTAATTCTATTAATCAATGCTGGATCTATTTCGCCAAAACTCCGCTTAAGAGCATCATAATGTAATCATCTGCCCAACGTTAGCACAGGGGTGAAATGAAAGAATAAGAGTTTTAGCCATATTTTAGTGCTGATTTTGTATGTGCTTTAACAAGATTAACTCTGTATAAAATAGGTATGATCGCAGTTGCTTTTTTTATGACCACACTCGCTGAATAGAATAGGCATCAAAAGACGGATCGCAGCTAATTAAAACAAGCCCAACTACCATAACCATGAAGCTGTTCAAGCGGATCTTGAAATAATTCAACTTTTGCGTGTTTTTCAAGTAAATATTCTGCATAATGTAATATCTCTTTTTTTAGAGACTCTGGCATTTTTGCAATAGTTTGAGAAATCTCTGTATCAATAGTCATAATTTATTCTTTGTACTCACGTTTAGGATGTGAAAATTTGCGTTTAACGCACCTTTCTTTATTATCAAGCTACAAGATAAACAATATCGCACTCCTAACTATTTACTACTCTTACTAAAGAAAATAGCAGCTAATACAATTAAACCTAAAAGTGCAAAGGGAACCCAGAGATCGATAAGTTCTGACATTTTAGTTTTGTTTATCTTGGTAATGACTTTTTAAAATTAGTAATTTTTATTGTAAAAGATTAGAATGTAAAGCAGATTTTATGGGAGTGCCAAAAATGACAACTCCAAACGTAATGTTATGGCTACAGGAACGCACCGCGCTAGGTGTGCTACCTGAAAAAGTATTGGAAGCGATCGCACACTCTCTCTCCAATCAAGTAGTTGCGGCTAATCAGCGCCTAGTAGTAGAGAATACGCCCCCAGCAGGCTTATATATCCTTTTATCAGGAAAATTAGAAGGCGATCGCACTAATCAAACAGGTTCAGCATGGGTGATTAGTTTTCTCCCTGGAGCTACTATCAACTTACAAGAGTTATTATTAGGGCAAACAAGTCAGAGAACTATTGTAACCTTATCTGAGTGCCGATTTTGGTTTATTCCCGCCGCCAAGGTTCAGGAATTAGTAGATCAATATCCTGAAATTACACAAACTTTATCACAACAACTAGCGCAAGAACTTGCTCAATTATCCTCTCAGCTTACTTATGAGCAAGAACGTCAAACAGCCTTACGCCCCTATTTAATCAATAAAGCAAAACGCGGCATTGTTGGTAAAAGCCGTTATGCTACACGCCTACGACAGCAAATTAGACAAGCAGATGATGACAGAAAACCTGTTTTAATTTTCGGTGAACCAGGATTAGAAAAAGATAACACCGCCACTCTAATTCACTTTAGTTCCTCATATCGGCGAGAACCGATAATTAAACTCAATTGTAGTGCTTTACAAACAAGTGGTGCTGATTTATTTGGTCGTGCTAACGGTAAACCAGGACTACTTGAATGGTTAGGAGAAGGAACTTTACTTCTTAATAATATTCAGGAATTATCCCCAGAATTAACACCTAAACTCGCTCAATTACTAAAGACAGGAACCTACACCCCTGTAAATCGCCCCGAAGAACCAGCCGCGCAAGCTATTAATTGTCGGGCGCGTATCATCATGATTGGGGAAAAACATTTACCTACGCTGGAGCGTTGTGTAGGTCATGTAATTAAAGTGCCACCTTTGCGAGTGCGGAAGGCTGATATTAAATCTCAAGTTGACTATTACATTAGTTTGTTTTGTCGCGCTAAAGGCATTTCTAAACCCACAGTTACTCCAGAAGCTTTACGGCGGTTACAATCATACGATTTTCCTGGCAATCTTAGGGAATTGGAAAACTTAGTAGAAAGAGCGTTGGTACAATCTACTGGTGCTTCACAATTAACAGAAGAAATTTTTTGGTCAGCACAACCTAAGAAACAGCTATTTCGCGTCAATTTATTAAATTCATATCCAGGTTTACGGCGATTTTTGCGTAGTGAATGGTGGCCCGATAGAATTAATTATGGTTTTACTTTATGGTTCTTTCCTATTGTTATAGGGATTTTATTTTTTGCTCCTCAGCAACGCTCTGAAAATTTTGCCTTAAATTTATTTTGGGCTTGGTGGTGGCCTTTAGTATTACTTGGTTTTCCCTTTGTAGGACGGTTATGGTGTTCTGTTTGCCCGTTTATGATTTATGGGGAAGTAACACAAAAGATTTCTTTGTGGCTGTTTCCCCGCCAACTAAAGCGTTGGCCAAGAGAATCCGCCGAAAAGTGGGGAGGATGGTTTTTATTTGGTTTATTTGTCCTGATTTTTTTATGGGAAGAACTTTGGCATTTAGAAAATACAGCTTATCTTTCTGCTTGTTTACTTTTATTAATCACTGCCGGAGCAATGATATTTTCGGCAATTTTTGAGCGGCGCTTTTGGTGTAGATATTTATGCCCTATTGGGGGAATGAATGGGCTATATGCTAAACTTTCAATGATTGAATTAAGAGCGCAACAAGGTACTTGTTCGGCTGAATGTACGACCTATCAATGTTATAAAGGTGGCCCTCAAAAAGGAGAAGGTTTAGAGACAGGGGGATGTCCTATATATTCTCACCCAGCGCAATTAGAAGATAACCGAGATTGTGTATTGTGCATGACTTGTTTAAAAGCTTGTCCACACCGTTCAGTCGAGTTAAATTTGCGACCTCCAGGCATTGAATTATGGACAACTCATGTAGCTCGAAGTTATGAAGTTGCTTTGTTAATGTTGCTATTAGGCGGAGTGTTTCTACACCGCTTGCCTCAGTTAAAATCTTGGTTAGGATTGAATTTAGATTTAAATCAATTTTGGAATCATCTGGGATTATCTATAGTAGCTTTAATTCTTCCCGCTAGTATTAGCTTACTTGCCTATGGTGGAATATGGCTATTGCAGTTAGGCAATGAAAAATTAACCTGGCATATTCCCAAAAACCGCCAATTCGTTGAATTGGCTTATGGATATTTACCCTTAGTTTTAGGTGCAAATCTAGCACACTATTTAAAATTGGGTTTAGGAGAAGCCGGACGCATTTTGCCTGTAACTATGGCAACATTTGGTTTAAATGGTCAAGGTTTATTTGTGTTGGTAGCACACCCTGCTGTAATTGCATTTTTGCAAGGGACAACAATAATTTTTTCCGTAATATTAACGGTAATATTAACTCAAAAGATTGCGCGTCAGCAAGTGCGATCGCTCATGCCACAACATTTAGCTACATTAGTTTTAGCAGCTAGCTTATGGGCAATTATTGTTAACCAGTAATCTGATGTACCATAAATATCAATTTTGCTACTACTGGTCTTGTACTAAACCCTACTATCTTCAAAGACAACCCTCTATAAACTCAACTTCAGGAAGTTTACCCGCTTTATATTGAATAACACGCTTTCCATCAGTTACAAAGACTATTCGGTAATTTTTATCAGATTGCTTTTTAGGTACAAAGGTTAAATAATGCCCCTTAGTGTTGTATGCGTTTGTAGAAACTTTAATCTGACCTGGATATAGCGCCTTTATTCTGGCTTCAGTATCACCGATACGTGCGCCACTAGCAGTAGCAATCTTGCCTTTAAAAATATCTACTCCACTGATACGACCTTTGTTCACCTTAAAGGCAATATCTTTAGTACCGTTTTGTAATCTATAGTAAGAACATAACGGCTCTTTACCGGACGTAACTAAGCCTGTACCAGCAGCTTTTGAAGCTTGGGCAACAGTCATTCCCACCCGCACAGCCCCAATGCCGTTGATAAATACCTTTGATTGGTTGGTAATTTTAGAGTGTGCGCTTGCTGGAATATTTAAAGGGAATAGAGCGACTGAGCCAATTAATAAAGTTAATAATTTGGATTTGTTAAACACGAGCGAGTTCCTATTAGGAGTAACTTAAGCTACAAAGCGTTTAACTATCATTCCGCATATTACTGAATCGCTTAATCACCTCAAATATTTATGTAGAGACGTACCAGGGTACATCTCTACAGAGTTCAGAATATATAGTCGAGTAAAATAGAAATACTATAACCTTTGCTATCTTCAAGAACAACCCTCTACAAAATGAAGTTCAGGTTGTTTTCCAGATCTATACTGAGTAACACGCTTGCCATCAGTTTCAAACACTAGACCGAAGTTTTTATCCGATTTATCTTTGGGTACAAATGTTAAATAATGCCCCTTACTGTTGTATTCATGTCGAGAAACTTTAATCTGTCCAGGATATAGGGCTTTAATTCGTGTTTCAGTATCACCAATACGTGCGCCACTAGCAGTAGAAATTTTGCCCTTTAACACATCTACCCTAGCGATGCGACCGTTTGTTACCATAAAGGCAATATCTTTAGTGCCGTTTTGCAATTTATAGTAAGAACATTGGGGATCTCTATAACCTGAGTAAACTAATTTTGTACCAGCAGCTTTTGAAGCTTGGGCGACAGTCATCCCTACTTGCACAGAGCCAATACCGTTAATAAATACTTTTGATTGGTTGGTAATTTTAGGCGCTGCGCTTGCTGGAATATTTAAAGGGAATAGTGCGATTGAGCCGATTATAATGGTTAATAATTTGGATTTGTTAAGCATGATCAAGTTATTATTAGTAGTAACTTAAGCTACAAAGCTTTTAAACCTCATTCCGCACATTACACCTTTCCATAAATTAAAGGTGTGTTACCTACAACAATTGTAGATACGTAACATGGTAAGTCTCTACATTCATTGAGAGGAGATGTCTATTAGTTAATCGCTTAACCACCTCTTTTTAACTCACCACAGCCCACTATCACTAGCAAGTTGGTGTTAACTCTCGCTAAAATGCAAGAATCCTGATAATTAATTCTCAAATCAACAACTTGCACACGCGCAAGTGGGAAAAAATTTTAAAATAAGATGCCTGACCAACCCTTACAATGGCAAATTGAGCAGTTAATTCAACCCCCTGTTACCTTTATTCAAGCAGTTAAGCGTTTCGCACCTGGATTAGATGGACGTTACGCAGCACAACTATTATGGCAACGAGGAATTAGAGATACTGAAAAACTGGCAGGATATTTAAATCCAGATAGCTATCAAGCTGCAAGTCCGTTTGAGTTTGGGCAGGAAATGCACTTTTGCGTAACAAGATTGCAACAAGCGCGTGATGCAGGTGAAGTAGTTGCTATTTGGGGGGACTTTGACGCAGATGGAATTACATCAACTAGCGTTTTGTGGGAAGGATTAGGGCAGTTTTTCCCACAACGTCAGGAATCAAAATTCGCAAATTCAACGTTAGGGCAGACACAAGGTTCACTACTGTACTATATTCCTAATCGCCTGACAGAATCTCACGGACTGAACAATCAAGGAATTGATCAGCTTGCGAAAGCTGGAACTACTTTAATTATTACTTGTGATACGGGCAGCACAAATATTAGTGAAATCGAGTATGCCCAACAATTAGGGATTGATGTTATTGTCACAGACCACCACACCCTGCCACCAGAACGCCCGCCTGTAGTAGCAATTATCAATCCCCGCTATTTGCCAACAAGTCACCCGCTTTTTAACCTTTCTGGTGTGGCTGTTGCTTATAAGGTGGTTGAAGCACTTTATGAAACTTTGCCAGATGTTCCTCAGCAACCAGTTGAAAATTTATTAGATTTAGTGGCGATTGGTTTAATTGCAGATTTAGTGCAACTAAGTGGTGATTGTCGCTATTTAGCACAACGAGGAATTGAACGTTTACAACAGCAAACTAAACAACCAACTCGTCCTGGGGTGGCGAAGCTACTAGAATTATGCCAAAGAAGTGGCGATCGCCCTACAGATATTTCTTTTGGTCTTGGCCCCCGAATTAATGCTGTTAGTCGTATCCAAGGTGATGCTTCTTTCTGTGTTGAATTACTTACCAGTAAAAATAAACAGCGTTGTGAACAACTTGCGTTAGAAACCGAATTAGCTAATGCCCGTCGTAAGTCTTTACAAAAAGATGTTACTCAGCAAGTAAAAGATAAGTTATCTCAACTCGACTTATCAACTACCAGCGTAATTGTCCTTGTTGATTCCCAATGGCCTAGCGGTGTTTTAGGTTTAGTTGCAGGTCAAGTCGCCCAAGAATACGGCAGACCTAGCATTATATTAAGTACAGAAGGTAATATTGATAGCAGGGGAACAGTGGAGCAGGGGAGCAGAGGAGATTTAGATAATAATCACTTGCCCCAACCTACGCCCCGTGTTAACACTCCTCACGCTTCAAACCTTACACCTGACTCCCCACTCCTCACTCCTCACCCCTCACCCCTCACCCCTCCCTCCTCCCTCGCTAGAGGTTCGGCGCGTTCTGTAAATAATATTGATTTATATCAGTTAGTGCGATCGCAAGCACATTTATTACATCGCTTCGGTGGTCATCCTTTTGCTGCTGGTTTGAGTATTCCTGTTGAAAATATTCCTTTATTTACAGAAGCAATTAATCAACAGTTACGGCAGCTAAGTCTTGCTTCTGGCGCGTTAATGATGCCAGTAATTCAAGCAGATTTGAGTGTAAGTGTAGGGGAGTTAGGTAAAGAGTTATTTAGAGAATTAAAACTGCTAGAACCTTGTGGTATGGGAAATCCTGTCCCAAAGCTATTAATTAAAAATTGCTGGTTTGAAAATGTTTGGAATCGCAATACTCAGGATGCGAAAGGCAAAAAAATTCAATATATTAAAACTGATTTTGAAATTTGCGATCGCACTGTTGAAAAAGGTTTTCCTGGGCTGTGGTGGGGACACTATAAAGATGAAGTACCTACAGGGCGCTGTGATGCCATTGTAGAACTCGATTTTAATAACTACAAAAAACGTCCAGAGGTGCGCTTAATTGCTGTACGTCCGACTGTGGAGGATAGTCAATTTAGCACTAATGTACAGCTAGATTGGATTTTAGACTGGCGCAACCTTAGTGATGATGAAAAAGCTATTAACACAGAGTCTACATCACTACTTAGTCCTCATACCTCAGCACTAATCCTCGAAGAATGTCCTACTCGCTGGGATGATTTACAAGTATGGTTGCGGCGGGCGATTCAAACTAAGCATAAACTAGCGATCGCATATCCACAACCCGAACAACTACCCGCTCATAAAATTTGGGAACAATTAGTAGGAATTGCTAAATACCTTAGCCGCACTGGGAAAACAGCAACTTTGGATCAAATTCAAGATAAGCTAAAAGTGAGCGATCGCGCACTCCAGTTAGGACTCCGTACCCTCACACAGCTTGGTTTCCAGGTTACTACATTCGACAACCATATCCAAATCATCTGGTTATTTGACAGCTATACCAACCTTGCAGATGAGCAACTGACTGCCGCAAGCGAGCAATTTTTAGCAGCAATAGCAGAAGAACAATTTTATCAACGTTACTTCTATGTTGTTCCCCTTACTACTATTCAAGCTATGGCTCGTGAAACTGTTTATAAGTAAGTTTTCTAGCGCATTTCCTGCTACCAATTATTCACCGATTTCTTGCTGGAAAGCCTCATTCTTCCGATTTAATTCCTGAATTAGCACTCGCTCAAGCCCTTTACTGGCTTCTAAAAAATTCGGCTGAATAATAATTGCTTGCTTGTATGATTTGATTGCTTCTTCGGAGCGTTCTAATAGCTCTAGTGCCTTACCTAACGAATACCAAAATAAACGTTCATTAGGCTTGCTTTGAAGAGCCTTATTGCAGATAACGACAGCTTGCTCGTAGCTCTCTAGTCCTAGAAAACAATCAGCTAATACATACCAACATTCATGGATGGCATCGCGTTCGTAATCACTAAGATCAGTTATAGCGGCTATATTATCTAAACTCGTCGCTATTGCTTCACACAACCTTAATGCTTCTTGGTGTTGTTGCAATTCCTGAAGGTTATTGACTCGTTCGCACCAATCCCAATAGCTTGTAATGTTAATAAAAACTGCTTGGCAATACGAGTTAACTGCTTCTGAATAATGTTGTAATTTAATGAGTGCATCACCTCGAAAATACCAACCCTCATAGTCAGTGGGGTGTATTTGAATAAAATTTTCATAGGCGGCAACGGCTTCATCGTAACGGTGTATTTTCGTTAGTAACAAACCTCCTCGGCGATACCAAGCATAGGGATGTTTGGGAGCCAGACGAATAACTTCATCATAATTGGCAAGTGCTTCCTCATATTGCCCTAATTTCTCTAGGCTATATCCCAGGTAATACCAAGCATCAACATAATCAGGTTTAAGCTGAACGGCTTTATTGTAAGCAGCAAGTGATTCTGCGTGCTGACCTTGATTCCATAGCTCATAGCCTTGTCTAAACAGAAGCGTTGCTTGGTCGTCAACCATAAGAGATTGAGGCATAAATAAATTATCAATATTATGCCGTTTAGCTAACTATAAAATCTGCTTTGCGCTTTACCTTTCAGGTTTGCCTAAGTCCTAAAAAATAAAAAAGCTGTAGGCGCTCTTCGCCGTGGCGTAGCCTAAACTGATAGCTGACGGCAGACTGCTTATATATTAGCTTGATGTTCACATTTAAAACCTTTAGTTTGCCAGCCAGAAATATTAACATCTGAAAGGTTTATAACACGATCGCATTTGGGTGAGTATACTTGGCTAATTACAGCCCAAACTAAAGCGCGAATTAAGTCCAAAGCTGTTTTGCTCCAAGATTCTCGATTACCAGGAATTCCTTGCTCTTGAACAATATCCAAATCCACCCAAATTCCATGAGCGCCTAAGAGAATTTGTGCTAACCACTGTGCGCGTGGCAAATGGGTGGGGGAAGTAATTAGTTTCACCTTATGTACCCCCCACTGGTGCAGAATCGGAATTCCAAAGTAGAAGTTGTCAAAAGTAGATTTTGCACATCTTTCTAACCAAACTTGCTCAATCAAAGCTTGTTCACGTTGAAAAAGTCGCAAAACGCAAGATTCTTTAGAGCCTTGAGAAATTAAAATTGGTATCTCAGGATACTTTTGAGCTAACTGTGCAACATAAATTTCCCGTTGAATACTACCACCAAGTACAAAAAAGGCATCGACTGGTCGCGAAGCCGCAAGCCCTAAAATTAGGGTATTAATTAGTAGCCAAATGCCTAAGATTAAACTTATACTAGATAATAGTAACTGCTTGTGTCTAAACCGATAGCCATGTTGGTACTTGTGGCGACGTGCAGTTAGTTTATTTTGCTGTTTTCTTACCATGAGGGAAACAAGCTATAGCAACAGTTATTTGATAACTACAAGTTTAAAAAATTTAACTTCCAGCATTTTCCGAAAGTTGAGGCTACCATGTGAACTTAAATATAATCACACCTGCATAGATTTACTTGCAAAGTGAAAAAAAATGTTAACTAAGTTTAAAGAAATGTCATTTTAACAGTAATAACACTGAAGAACCTGATAAAAAAATAATGTATTCTTTTAATAGTAAGGAGCTTTTGAAAAATAAAAGTTGTTCTGAGTTTAACTGAGATCACAACAGCAATGATTAAAAAAGCCTACAATTTCTAAAAGCGTAAAGTAGACTGTTGCCTATCTAAGCATAATTACTTAACAAGTTTGATAATATTAACTTTGTTTTAGCCACTCCCCATGAATCAACCTCCAAAAAAGTTCCCTTTGCTCCAAACTGCCTTAGTTAGTTCCGCGATCGCATTCACTGCTGGTTCATATTTATTTGCACCTACCTGGTGTCGCTCTGTCCACGCCGCGCTACAGGATAGCCCGAAAACAGTAGTTGATGAAGCTTGGCAAGTAGTCAACAATGAATATGTAGACGGCACATTTAATAAAAATGATTGGCAAGCTGTACGACAGCAGCTATTAAAGAAAAATTACACAACCAAAGAACAGGCATACACCGCTATCCGAGAAGCTTTAGGAAAATTGGAAGATCCATACACTCGGTTTATGGATCCCAAACAGTTCCAGTCACTGACTAACCAAACTTCCGGTGAATTGTCTGGTGTAGGCATTCGCTTGGAAATGAACGAAAAAACCAAAGCTATCTCTATTGTTGAACCAATTGAAAATTCCCCTGCTTTCAAGGCTGGTGTCAAACCAGGGGATCAGCTAGTGGCAATTGATGGTAAATCAACTAAAGGGATGAGTTTGGATCAAGCATCGGGACTGATCCGGGGAGAGTCGGGTAAGCAAGTTACACTCAAACTGTCACGACAAGGTAAGGGTATATTCGATCTCAGGTTGACTCGCGCTCAGATTCAACTGGCTGCTGTGCGTTCTTCCCTGAAGCAAGAAGGAAATCTACGCATAGGCTATATCCGCTTAAATGAGTTTAGTTCTCATGCGAGTGAGCAAATGAGCAAGGCGATCAAAACCCTCAATGACAAGCAAGTAAATGCTTTTGTGTTAGATTTGCGAGGGAATCCAGGGGGTTTACTACACGCCAGCATTGAAATTGGTCGGATGTGGATGGACAAAGGTGCAATTGTTCGCACCGTAGATCGGCGGGGAGACAATGAAGAATTCAAAGCTAATAATACAGCTTTAACCAAGCTACCTTTAGTAGTTTTGGTAGATGGTAACTCGGCGAGTGCAAGTGAAATTCTCAGTGGTGCGCTCAAAGATAATGGCCGTGCTAAAGTTCTGGGTAGTCAAACCTTTGGCAAAGCATTAGTGCAGTCGGTTCATTCTTTGTCTGATGGCTCTGGTTTAGCTGTGACAGTAGCACACTATTACACACCTAACGGTACTGATATTAACCATAAAGGTGTAACACCAGATATTAAGATAGATTTGAGTGAAGATCAGCGCAAGCAGTTAGTAAGTAACCCATCAATGCTTGCTACTATTAACGATCCTCAATATGCACAAGCGATCGCAGTTTTAAAAAGCAATCCAGTTGCTAAACCTCCTGTTAATCAAGGCTCACCTTCAGCAAGCATCCGATAAATTAGTTAGGATGGCAAACTGAAAAGTAACTAAACTAGGTCAAGCTTGCTTGACCTAATCCCCCGCTAATTCTGACAAAGATAGCGGGGGATTTTCAATTTGCTCTTATTTAAGTAGTTAAAATGCGTAAGTACTGAATAGATCTCTTGCATGAGTCAAATTTTAGATAATTAACCACAGATGTAGCACAGATAAACACAGATGCACACAGATGGAATAACTTATTTTTGCTTATAGATCTATTAATTGCAGAGAGGAGAGTGTTTTTTATGGCAGAAACTAGCTGGAATGCTGACCTTTATCAAGGCAAACACGCCTTTGTGTGGCAATATGGCGAAGATATAGTAGAATTGCTGTCTCCTCAGCCTGGAGAGCGAATTCTCGATTTAGGCTGCGGCACTGGACAACTTACCGAAAAAATTGCCAGTGTAGGTGCAGAAGTGATGGGAATTGATAATTCTGCGGCAATGATTACTAAGGCAGAAGCTAACTATCCTCAGATCCCATTTGCAGTAGCAGACGCACGAAATTTTCAAGTTGCACAGCCGTTAGATGCAGTTTTTTCTAATGCAGCACTGCATTGGGTTAAAGAAGCAGATGCAGTCATTAGTTGCACTTGGCAGGCATTAAAGCCAAGAGGTCGATTTGTAGCAGAATTTGGTGGAAAAGGAAATGTTCATGCGATCGCATCAACTCTCTTTAGTATCATAGAATCAAAGGGTTCTACTACCTTAGAAAGCCTTAATCCCTGGTATTTTCCCAGCATTGGTGATTATGCCACACGTTTAGAAAAACAAGGTTTTAATGTCACCTATGCGGTTTTATTTGACCGTCCTACACCTTTAGCAGACGGAGAAGCAGGTCTTGCTAATTGGATAAGAATGTTTGCAAGTACTGTTCTTGCTAAATATTCTGTTGAAGAACAAAATAGCTTAATTGCTGCACTTGAGCAACGCTTAAAACCAACGTTGTATAGAGATGGAACCTGGATAGCAGATTATCGTAGGTTACGAGTAGTAGCTATCAAATCCTAAAACCTGATCATTGTTAATTGATAATTGTTCATCGTTGTGGTTTAAGTGTTTGTACAAACCTAAGAAAGTCTGCCGTTTCAGCCTCACCTTGTATATCAAGAGTGGGGATATTAATAGTTTTCACTCTTCCATCTCTTAAAATTTCCATCGGTACTGCTTTACCAAGACCATAGGCGCTAACTGCTTGTTCAACTAAACTACAATCTAGATTAAATGTCCCCATTTGACGGGGTGACAACCCCGTCGAAACTCGCTCTGCGCTTCGCGCAGAGCATTGTATGGTAAAAAATATCGGTCTCGATTAGTGACCAAGACCGAAAAAGACATTATGTTACCTGAATTTTATCAAACCTGCTTTCAAC